>CAJUFV010000174.1 GCA_910585795.1 uncultured Clostridia bacterium
ACGGATAAAGAGAATGAGGGAGCTATTGGATATGGCATATCCTGATGTAAAATGTTCTCTTAATTATAAAACACCGGTGGAAATGCTTATTGCCACACAATTGTCGGCACAGTGTACAGATGCGCGTGTAAATATAGTGACAGAAACACTGTTTAAGAAATACAGGAGTGTTGAGGACTTTGCGGCTGCGGATTATGAGGAATTATGTGAGGATATTAAGTCAGCAGGTTTTTACAGAAATAAGGCAAAAAATATCATTCTTTGCTGTCAGCGGCTTATAGATGTTTATGGGGGAGAGGTTCCCGACACTATGGAGGATTTGACCAGCCTTGCCGGAACAGGCAGAAAAACGGCTAATCTTGTACTTGGAGATATATTTGGGAAGCCGGCTGTAGTAGTGGATACGCATTGTAAACGAATCGCGAAAAGGATAGGCTTAACAACGAATGATGACCCTACAAAAGTGGAAATGGATTTAAGAAAAATTATTCCGCCGGATTATCAGCTTCGTATGTGTCATCAGTTTGTAGCTCATGGCCGCGCAGTATGTGCTGCGCGTAAGCCAAAATGTGCTGTATGCCCTGTGGCAGAGGTATGTAAAAGCGCAGGAAAATGTTAGAATATAAAAAGGAAACTATTTAAATAGTTTCCTTTTTATATTCTAGTTTTTGTGCGTTACAGAATAATAATTACCAAACTGTTTGAAATCATAGATATTTTCGTTAAAATATTTTTTATCATCTGATGTTATGACATATGAGGCATTTTCGGATGGGATTATATCTATGTCCTTTATACTGCGGAATACATATTTATTCCGAAACGGAATTGAATTGAGGTCTGATTTACCCTGATAATATTCAGCATCAATTTCGTGATAGAATAGTGTAAGGATTTCACTTACATGGCTTGCTCCCTGATATTGACTGTCTGCTGTAATATAAATTTTGTCAGAATTCACAGCTTTCAGAGATGATACTGCATTTCCGAAATCTTTAAAAAAGTACATTTCCATAGAGTCAGCATATGATGTGAAATATGTTGATGTGAATATAATAAAGGCAGTAAGATATGCCGCGGATATCCCCCACTTTGAAAGAGGAAGCCATTTTATTGTGTAAGCAATGCCTATGCCTGCCATTATGATTATAGGAAAATAGATAATATTTATACGGTTTATATTTACTCCATTGGTTGTAAGTCCGCACCATAGGCCAGTCAGAAGAAAAATAAGCGCGAGAACAGCTCCGCCGGATTTTCTGTAATCCTTTATAAGACTTACAATTCCTGCTATAACGAATGGCATAGAGAACAGATACATTGTGCCGAAATTTTCGATGTCATTCCATGGTAAATCTTTTTTTTGCAGCAGTGTAACATTCATAAGCGATTTAAAATTGGAAATGAGCTGACTTCCAATATTGTCTGAGAAAAATAAAATATCGTTTGAGCGTACACTGTCAGGGAAGAAAGGTATAGTAAAAAAAGGCGTTTTTATAGTGTCAAGCTTCAAAAAGTTGATTGCCATTGTGGTTATAAAAGGCCATGCAATAACAAGATATACAATAAGCGCTATTACAGCATCTTTTATAGAAAGCTGTTTTGTAATAAGCAGGTATATGCAGGCGGCAAGTAAAAATACAGGCATAGTATAAATTGAAATACCATAACAGTACATACATAGACCAAACATAATCATTGAAATGATAAGATACAATCTTTTTATCAGACCTTTATTGAGAAAATAAAGACCCATTATAAAGAATTGCGGATACAAATTACAATCAAGCGCCCAGCGGCTCTGTAGTATATGCCATGGATTTATTGCAGCGAAGAGACTGACTATAAGCGCTGTTGTTTTGCCAAATACATCTCTTATAAATAAATACAGGCATATAAGCGCGGCAAGGCTGGTAAGAAGCTGCGGCAAGCGTGCGGTTACAGAATTAAGACCGCCGATTTTTATAAACGGAGCCATAAGATATGATAAAAGCGCGCTCATTTGACCATAACCCCATGCAGTAAGATGAACAGGATGCCACATTCCGTAGCGGTCTGTACCATAGTCAGCAAGAGCTTTTGCGTCAACCGCGGCCATTGCGCCATCTTGATTAAAGCCTCCAGGAACAGCCCCGAATTTATATATTCTAATAAAAAGCGCGGCAATTACTGTTACTGCAAGAATGATATTATACAATGTATTAGAAAAGGATATTTGCTTAATATCCAAGTTGCCTGAATGCGTCTGAAGATAATTCTTGTAAACAGCGGCAATGCAGAGTATAATAGCAGTCCAAAGAAAAATATTATTCAGGATTACCATCGTTTTTTTCTCCTTTTATAATTCGGCGTATAATGTAACGCGGACGATTTTTTGCTTCTTCATATATTTTTTTTATATAAATACCTATGATTCCTATATTTAACATTGTAACGGAACCTATAATAAGCTGCAGGATAATAACAGTAGTAAAACCACTTTGAGCATGTCCGTTAAGTTTCATATAAAGAGTTTGTATAAACATTATTAAAAAGAAAAGTAAGAACATAATTCCAAAGCAGGAAGCAAAATATAGCGGTACTGAGGAATATGAAGTTATGGCATTTATTGCAAGTCGAATAAGATTTTTTGCAGACCATTTTGATGTTCCTATTTCACGCTCAGAAACATCAAAATAAACCTGTGTTCTGCGAAATCCAATCCATGAAGACATGCCGCGAAAAAATGTTTCTTTTTCAGGCAAGGAGCGCCATGCGTCGAGCGCGATTTTATCAAGTAAACGAAAATCGGAGGCGTTTTGTAAATCAATATCAGATATTTTTTTTAGGATACCATAAAAACTTTTTGCGCAGAAACGATATAATGGATTTTCCTTGATACGCGCATTTTTAACACCTTCAACCACCTCGTAACCTTCTTCACTCCACAAACGATACATCTCAGGAATAATTTCCGGCGGATGCTGCATATCAGAGTCAATACATATACAGCAGCCTCCGTTTACTGAATCAAGGCCGGCACATAAAGCGCTTTCCTTACCAAAGTTACGGCTTAGAGCTATAGCTGTTATGGTGTCATATTTTTTAGTGAGGTCAGTCATTTCATTCCAGCTGTTATTTGTTGAACCGTCATCAACAAGTATTAATTCATATGGTATATTAGCTTTTTCTAACACTCCTATAGTCCGTTCTACGCCTATCGCGATTTGGGATTCATTATAAATAGGCATAATTACTGAAAGCATTTTGTTCAAAATATTCAACTCCTATAATTAAATTTATCAGATTAATATTAGATTTTATGATTAGTTATTGATTTCTTTAACTATATAAATAGGACGTTTTTTTGTTTCAAGATATGTTTTTGCCAGATATTGTCCTAAAATTCCGATGCAAAAGGTTTGTACTCCTGCAATAAGGAAGATTATGCAAACAAGTGACGGATAACCGGCAACTCTGTCTCCCCAGATAAGTGTTTTTGCTATTATTACTAAAATTATAATGAAAGCTATCGCGCAAAACAAAAGACCGATGATTGACGCGATGGCAAGAGGCATTGTGGAAAATGCTGTTATTCCGTCAAGTGAATAGAGAAATAATCCCCAAAATGACCATTTTGTTTCGCCGGCAACTCGTTCTGTATTTTCGAATTCCAGCCATTTTGTATTAAATCCGACCCAGCCAAATATACCTTTTGAAAAACGGTTATATTCACCCATATCTAGAATTGCGTCTACCATCTGACGCGTCATAAGACGATAATCACGAGCCCCGTCAACAATATCGGTATGTGATATTTTGTTTATAATTTTGTAGAAGCAGCGCGCGAAAAAAGAACGAACAGGCGGTTCGCCGTGGCGATTGACGCGCCGTGTTGCGGCACAGTCATAGCCGTCATTGACTATGCTTTCATACATGGAGGACAGCATATACGGCGGGTCTTGTAAATCAGCATCCATAATAGCTATATAATCGCCTGCCGCCTGCTGGAGTCCTGCGTACATGGCGGCCTCTTTGCCAAAATTACGTGAAAAAGCAACGTATGTAATACGTTCATCCTGCGAGGCATACGACTTGATGACTTGAAGTGTATTGTCCTTTGAGCCATCGTCAATAAAAACATATTCAAATTTAACATTATACTTGCCGGTCATAAGCTCTGATTGTGCTGTTATTGCCTCGTAGAAGCAGGGAATAGCTTGCGATTCATTATAGCATGGAACAATTATACTGATTAGTTTACACATAGATTACCTCATCATACATTAAATCGGAATAAAACAATATCTCCGTCTTTCATAACATACTCTTTGCCCTCGCTCCTGACAAGACCTTTTTCTTTAGCGGCAGTCATAGAACCGCAGGACATTAAATCGTCATAGTGAACTACCTCTGCGCGGATAAAGCCGCGTTCAAAGTCAGTATGGATTTTGCCTGCTGCCTGCGGAGCTTTTGTGCCGTTTGTAATAGTCCAGGCGCGAACCTCCGGTTCACCGGCGGTCAGATAACTAATAAGACCAAGAAGTGTATAGCTTGCCTTAATAAGTCTGTCAAGGCCGGATTCGTTCATATTAAGCTCTTCAAGGAACATTTGCTTTTCTTCACCGTCAAGCTGCGCGATTTCTTCTTCAATTCTTGCGCTTACAGGCATTACCTGCGAACCTTCTTTGGCGGCGAGCTCCTTTACTCGGTTTACAAATTCATTATCATCAATGCCCTTTGAAAAGTCGTCTTCTGCCACATTAGCGGCATAGATTACGGGTTTCATTGAAATCAGGGCAATTTCTTTCATAATGGCCATTTCATCGTCTGTATATTCAAGACTTCTTGCTGGAAGACCATCTTCAAGCGCTGTCTTTACTCTTTCAAGGAGCGCAAGCTCTGAAGCTAATGATTTATCGCCTTTCATGGCTTTTTTTGTACGGTCAATTCGTCTGTCTATCATTTCTGCATCTGAGAAAATAAGCTCAAGGCTAATTGTTTCAATATCGCGTATAGGGTCTATAGAGCCGTCAACGTGAGTAATATTTGCGTCTTCAAAGCAGCGTACAACGTGAACAATTGCGTCAACCTCACGGATATGCGACAGGAATTTGTTTCCTAAACCTTCGCCTTTAGAGGCGCCTTTTACAAGACCTGCTATATCAACAAATTCAATATACGCGTGTGTAACTTTTTTTGGGCTGTACATCTCGGAAAGCTTGTCCAGCCTTTCATCAGGTACATCAACGATACCAACATTTGGTTCAATAGTACAGAACGGATAATTGGCTGATTCCGCTCCTGCCTGTGTTATGGCGTTGAATAGGGTTGATTTGCCGACATTCGGTAATCCTACAATTCCTAATTTCATCTTTTCTCATATCTCCTTTGTTTTGCATAGTTTCAGGCGCTTTAAAAGGGCAGTTTATACCATTTTTACACCATTTGTTCAATTGAATTTTGCTCAAACTGATTTGACCTATCCCTTGACTTCGGGATTCTATTTATACTCTTTTTCTTGTTGTAAGAAAAAGAGCGAATATAATATATACATTATATCACATTGACTATTTTTTTTCAATAGCGACATTGCAAGTTGTCAGGCTATGGATAATAAATAACTAAAATTTTTTGTGCCTCACGTTTTTTTGTATCTACGTATGGAAAAACAGGAGAATTTGTCATTACAGAATACAGAATTCAATATAGTGAATTGTGTATAAATATTTCAAAATATATATTTACAATTTTAATAAAATAT
>CAJUFV010000175.1 GCA_910585795.1 uncultured Clostridia bacterium
CATTGATTGTAAATCCTCCCATACAAACACCTTGACCATATCACCATCAGTAATATTCCCATTTACCGTTCTATCAGTAGTCCCACAAGGAACCCCATTTATTGTTTCCAAAGCTTTTAAAGTACCATTCTGCTTGTACACTGCAATAATAGCCGTTGCCGATATATCTGTATCTGTAGTATTTTCTATAGCGCACATCCACTGTTTATATTCTTCACTATAATAAACATCTGCTTCTATATCCATTTTTATTTCAGGTAATATTGTAGGTGTAGCAACTGCATCAGGTTTCATACTCTCTTCAGGCAGCGGACTCGCAGAAGGACTAATATCAGGTATAACCGTTGGCGTAATAATCGGCGCTGACGTAGGCTGAGTAGGAATATCAGACATATTTGAAATATAATTATATATTTCTCCGAAGTCTATCATACCATAGCCTGTATTTATGTCATAACCTTCATCTTCAAGGTCAATAGCTGTTTCTTTTAAAATCACTTTAAAAATATCAGCATTTATATCTGGATTCATCTGTTTCGCTCCAATAGCCGCAGCCGCCACTATAGGCGCTGAAAATGATGTGCCGCTTCTTACAATATAAGGACTATCACGTTCTATATTCGCTGTCACCAATGCATTACCCGGAGCCGATACCCATACAGTATTATTCGCTGTAGCACTCTCCGCCTTTTTATATCCACTTCCTTCCTGCATTATTCCGCCAACGCCTATAACCTTATCACAAGCTGCCGGATATTGTATTATATTACTTGTACGCCCATCATTACCTGATGCCGCTATAATTATTGTCCCCTCCGCAGCTATCTTATCTATCAGTTCATTAGTTATCTGAATAAGATTATCCGAAGGATTCTTAAATCCCAAACTAAGATTGACTACATCACATTTCTCCTTATTAGCATACTCTAATGCGGTCAGCAACGCACCTACCGACAAATTATATTTAGACGCTGTATCGTAAACGCATAGTGGTTCTATAGTACACTTATCAGTAATCCCAGCCATTCCTATTCCATTATTTATCTTTGCGCCTATAACGCTTGACACACCCGTTCCGTGACCGTTATAATCATCAGTATTATAGTATTTATCCGGCTTTTTATCTAAAACGGCACAAATATTAATACCCTTACCAATCTCAACCCCATTAAAATCCTGATGTTCTCTCTGTATTCCCGTATCTATAATTCCAATCTTCACACCTTCACCATCAATTCCGTTCCGCCAAAAAGCCGCTGTATTGCTCGTTTTATGTCCCCATTGCTTAGAATATAATATATCATTGCTGTCCTCTGGAAATTCAAGCAGTTCTACAGGCGCATCTTCCGCTATTATTCCTATATCTGCAATCTTTGAAATTTCTTTAATATCTTGCAATGTGTCAGCATGGTATATGCTTGCTTCATCAGATATAATATCTATATCCTTAGTCATCTCATTATCAAACAGCATAAGAGAATCGTCCCTTAATGTAAATATATATCCATAATCGGAGATATTCTCTGCAATTGCTATATTATAACATATATTGCCACAGAAGATGCAAGCAGAAAATATCACGCTTAAAATTCGTTTTCTTCTATTTCTCATTTCATTTTCTCCTCTATTTTTTCCTGTATATAATCACAATAGCAAATATTCCCGCTAACACAATAATTGGATACAGTACTACAATCTTACCAGCGGTACAACTATTCCACACATCTATCACTTTAGCTACCCAATTCATCTTTTATTTCCTTTCCTGCAATTAGTGAGCCTTACCGCGAAACAAGCAAGGCTCACTAATTATTTAGCATTATTTATCTATATTGTGGCTGACTGCTGCTTCAAGTATCTGCTTATACGCCCAATGCGTACCCTTTACATCAGGGAATGGATTTTCAGTATTGCTCATATCTTCCCTGTCAAGCATACTGTTTATAATTTTAACCGCTTCTGCTCTCGTAATGAAGCTATCCGGTCTGAATGTGCCATCTTCATAGCCATCAATATACCCCGCTTCATATGCTGAATAGATATAATCCGCACTCCATAAATCAGATATTACATCAGTAAACGGCATTTCTTTAAATGTCTGAACTGTTTCATTTTGCATAAGCATTGTTACAAATTCAGCTCTGGTTATCTTGCTGTTTGGTCTGAATGTACCATCTTCATAGCCATTGATGATTCCAGCCGAAATCATATCTTTTACTGCCGGAATGTACCATGCGCCCGTCTCAAGGTCAGAAAATTCAATGTGATTATCATTATTGCCTTTTTCAAGAACGCCATTTAACATAGATACTGTTTCCGCTCTGGTTATTTTTCCGTCCGGTATAAATCTGCCATCCTCATAGCCACTTATGTACGCGCAATGGTCATAATTCTCCGGTTCATCTGTAGGTGTTGGAGATGGTGAGACTTCCGTTGTTTCTGGTAGAATAATCTTGCCATCTTCACCAGTTTTACCTGTAGCCGTGTTTCCCTTTTTATCCTTCAATTCAACTTCTACTTCAACAGGCTTGCCTTTTTTATCCGTAACCTCAATTGAAATTGGTTCATCATCCTTTATTTCTTTATTCGACGGCAATGTTATAATCACTTTATCGCCGTCTTCTTTCTTCGTTACAGTGATAGGCTTTCCATCCTTATCGGTAACAGTGACATTTGTAGTATTCTGCGGAGGTTTATATGAGCTGCTGCCGCCACCGCCTCCTCCACCGGATGATTTTTTAACAATATTAAATGTCTGCTCTTTTTCACCGCTGTAGTTGCCTATAAAATGCACAAGCACTTTTGCTGTGCCCGGCTGCACATTATTTTGATATTCCAGCGTATAATCCACATCCTTAACAAGTACTGTTTCATCTACCTTTACTACAATATCATCTCCGCTAACAATATCATCTGCAACATTATTGTTAGCATTATCTGCCGCAAACACATTCATCATAGATACTGACACAGCCATAGCCAATAGTATAGATATAATCTTTTTGTTTCTCCCTAACATTAAATTCACTCCTTCATATATACTGCCAATATGTGTTTTATGAAGCGGACATAGGAGTAATATACGCTATATCCGCAATAGGTTTATCGTACAATAGAGATAGTTATATCAGGCATAATAGCCTCACCCGTATATCGCTGGTCTTCAATATTGCTGATTCGAATATTATCATCTGTTACAACAAATGGCGTTATATGAAATTCTCTGTTCATTTCGCCGCTGTAATTACCTATAAATTCAATCTTCACTGCCGCCGTACCTACATTCAAATTATTTTCATAAGTAACCGTAAAATCTTTATCTGCTTCAAGAATAAGTCCATCAACCTTAATAGTCATTTCAGGTCTTATTTCCGAACCCGTATATGCAGTATCCTCAATCTGCGTAATTTCTGTATTATCTTCTGTTATTTCCTTCTTCTGAATTTCAAAGGTATAATCTTTCTCTCCTATATAATCGCCGGTAAATATAACCTTTACTGTTGCTTCACCAACATCTGTATTATTTTCATACTCAAGGTTATAGTCCTTACCTTCTTCCAGAACCTTATCACCGTACTTAATTTCCGGTTTTGGCTCAATTGGTGTTCCTGTATATGTCTGAGCCGGAATATTGCTGCTTATAAGATTTTCGTCATTTGTAACGTCCTTTGCCGTAATTTCAAAGCTTATTGATGATGTACCGCTATAATTGCCTATAAATGCTATATTTATATTAGCTGTACCTACGCTGATATTGTTCTCATAGGACAACGTATAATCTTTATCCGCTTCCAAAAGCCTGTCACCGTATCTTATTTCCGGTATCGGCTCAATCGCTTTATCCTCAAACACATACGAATCTTCAACACCTGTAAAACTTATATCGCTATTTGAAAGCTCCTTCGCCAAAATATTAAATGGCACTCTTTTTACGCCATCATAATTCCCCTTGAATGTCACAACGATTGTAGCCGTACCAACATTTATATTATTTTCATACGACAAATCATAATCAACGCCTTCTTCCAACAGCACTTCTCCGTCAAAAAGCTGAACTTTTGGAGTTTGTTCTGCACCCGTATAAACCAGTCCCGCCCCGCTTGCCATAAGCTCCGTCTTATCATCCAGTTCACTTGCAAACGCAGACAAGCCTGCTGCCATCATAGTCGTGGCTGCTAATGCAGCTATTACCTTTTTTATTCCTTTTCTCATTGTTTTTCAAATCCTTTCTTTTTGAATTATAATCATATGGAAAGCTACATAATATAACA
>CAJUFV010000176.1 GCA_910585795.1 uncultured Clostridia bacterium
AAATATATTGGAATAATTTCAAAATATTTTTAATTATCCACAAAAAAAGCGCTAAAATCCATTTGCTCAATAGAAAAAAATAAAAAATACCGCCTAACGCCAGTCCTACCGGCTCATAAATCCTAAACTCGCCGCTATTTAAATTCCATACAGCGGCAAGTATGACAAATAACGACACAGCGCAAAACAAAATATCACTTACAGCAACAACAATCGTTCCGGGTTTTATGACCATTCTGAATGCGCGAAACACATCAAACAGCAGTAATATAATCGCTCCGCACAGTATCATCATCAAAAATACGAAAATATCTTCATTCATCACTTAAATAGTCCCGCCAAAAAACCGTCTCTGCCGCCGCTTGTGTACTGCATCGAATGTATCTCACCACGTACATCCAGCGTCCCATTTTCCGTATTAAGCTGATTAATGCTTAATTTCTTTCCTTTTATGCAAAGGTCACCCATTGTTGTTTTTAGCATCACTCTAGCGTCTGAAAACTCTGATACATCTTTAACTCCCGACAACGACATAACCGCTCTGTTAAGCATTGATACGGAATGTTCCCCTACTGCTGACTTTTCCATATTATCCGCACCCCCTTAATTAATATCTGTAATATATATGCAGACGCGGACTTCTTTATTACTAAAGCGGCTTATACAAAAGTGAAGCGTCATTCTTCAGTACGTGCTCCGCAACAGCAACTACCTGTACCTTAATTATTCTCTCTCCCATTTTTATTTCAATAACATCATTTTCTTTCACATCATATGATGCTTTAACTACTTTTCCATTCACTGTTATTCTGCCCTGGTCACAGGCTTCATTTGCAACTGAACGTCTTTTTATAAGTCTTGTCACCTTCAAGTATTTATCAATTCTCATTATTATCTCCCATTACTAAGCATTTTCATATAATAATAAACAAAGGTGCCGCTTAAGCGGCACCTTTGAGCTTTTTAGAAGCTGTATTACTTATTTACAACATCCTTAAGAGCCTTACCAGCCTTGAATGCAGGAACCTTTGAAGCGGCGATATTGATTGTTTCGCCTGTACGAGGGTTCTTACCTGTTCTAGCCTCTCTCTGTCTTACCTCAAATGTACCAAAACCTACAAGCTGTACCTTATCGTTTGCGCATAGAGCATCTGTTATTGCTGCAGTCACTGCCGCTACTGCCTTTTCTGCATCTTTCTTTGATAGTTCAGCCTTCTGAGCTACTGCTGCCACTAATTCTGTCTTGTTCATGATTTATCCTCCTAATCATTAAAAAATTTTATTAGAGTTTCAGGGACTTTTTGTAAAATACCTGTTCGACTACTAATTTTATTACAAAATTCTCATTATGTCAATACTTTTATGTCAATTTAAACCATTTTTTTGTAAAAAAACGGCTTATTTATGCCTTTTTAACACTATTCCACAATCTGTCAAACTGCTCATCTGTCAAATTCGCCATATCAACACCTTCAGCTACAGTTTTTTCTTCCATTGCCTTAAAACGTTTAATAAATTTGTCTGAAGCCTTTGTCAACGCAATTTCAGGCGTAAGATTCAAGTGTCTTCCAAGATTTACAACGCTAAAAAGCATATCACCGTATTCCTCTTCTATCCTGTCAGTATTACTATCGTACACCGCTTCCCGCAGTTCCTCGGTTTCTTCGCTGATTTTATCATATACTCCTTCTGTATTTTTCCAGTCAAAACCAATACTTGCCGCTTTTTTCTGTATTTTTGCGCTTCTCATAAGCGCCGGCAGATAATGCGGAACATCCTCCAGCATAGCAGTATATGAGTCAAGATTTTTTTCTTTTTTCTTGTTTTTTTCCCATTGTCCAAGTGCTTCTTCTGCGCTGACTGCCTTATCTTTTCCGAAAACATGTGTATGACGTGTAATAAGCTTTGTACATATTTCATTCAGGACATCATTAAAATCAAAAGCGCCTCTTTCTTCCGCAAGTCTTGAATGAAAAATCACCTGCAGCAGTACATCGCCCAACTCATTCGCAAACGCGTGGTCATCACCGCTGTCAAGCGCGTCAATGGCCTCATAGCATTCCTCTATCATATCTTTTTTCAAGCTTTGATGCGTCTGTACACGGTCCCACGGGCATCCGTTTTCCCCTCGCAGTGTTACTATTATATCACGCAGGTCTTCTATCGTATATTTTTTCATGAGTAATATCGTTCCTTCCTTTGCATATTACAGTAATTATACCACCCCTTATTACTTTTTACAAGACTAACCTTTCAGTATTTTTCTCACTTCCCTTACCGATACCGCTTTTACCAGGAACAATGTCATAACATACGCGCAGCATGACACAGCGCATATAATGCCAAGATATATTATTCCTCCAAAACGTGCCGATAAAGGTGTCTTAAGCAGATAAATGACTAAAAGCATAAGCGTTGCCGCTGCGGCAGGCTTTATAAGTATTACCATAATATTCTGTTTTAAACACATTTTTTTCCTTATAGCGTATAAATTCAGTATCATCACAATCGTATATGCGATATTCGAGCTTATAGCAGAGCCATATATATTAATTTCCGGCTGTGCCACAAGATACCATTCAAGCCCCAACTTCACGGCGCTACCTATAAGAGCATAGAAAAAAGGCAGCATTATATTTCCGGATGATTGAAGAATCGCTGAAGTCATCTGTACCACACACATCATTACCACACAAGGCGCAACCGCTGAAAGCATCTGAGACGAAGATGTATTACTGAATAAGACAGATAAAATTTCTCCGCTAAGCATATACATTATCACACCGCACGGCAGCGACAGCATTACAGCAAGACGTATTCCTATATCTGTTGCCATCCGCGCTTTCTTTATATTATTCACTGCCATCGCACCGGCAATAACAGGCAAAATACTCACACCCAGCGTTGCTAATATTCCGACAGGCAGATGGAATACAGTAAGCGCGTATCCTGTATACGCTCCGTATAAAAATCTTGCCTCATCTGCGGAAAAGCCTCCATCCAGCAATCTTGTTCTCACAAGAGTTGTGTCAGCTATGTTAACTGCGTTTGATACTACAGAAGCACACAGCAACGGCAGAGCAATTGCCATTAGCCCCTTTAAAATTTCAGAATTAGTAAATACTTCCTGTCTTGAGTATAAATGTTTTTTTTCAAAAAGATACATAAACGCAAGAATCGCGGTAGCTATAATCTCTCCAGCCGTAACTCCCATTATAGCTCCTCCGGCTGTTTTTTCAATCCCGAATCCAATAAAAATAACAGCAAAATAATATCCCGCGGCAAGCTTGACCGCGGCCTCAACAACCTGCGAAAGCGCTGTCGGTATCATATTGGAAACTCCTTGAAAATAGCTTTTATACGCTGTACCCAGGGCAACAAAAAAAACAGACGGCGCAACCATTCTAATTGCATACACCGCGTTTTCCTCCTTCATTGCCAATGCGAAAAACGGCGCGCCTAAATAAAGAACCACGCTTCCCGCAATACCTATAACCGTCAGAAACACCGCTGATACACGAACCGTTTTGTATGCTCTTCCATATTCCTTTTTAGAATTTGCCTCCGCAACCAATTTAGAAATAGCAAAAGGCAGTCCTGATATTATAAATGAAAGAAACATTATATATACCTCAAAAGCAATATTGAATACTGCCATGCCTTCCTCATTAAGTATATATGTAAGCGGTATTTTAAAGACCGCACCAAGTATTTTTGATATTGCGTTTGCTATCATGAGTATTACAGCTCCGGTAAGAAAACTCTGTCTTTTCATATTTACCTCCGTTTATTTTAAACTTGTCTTTACATATTATTTATGTTACAATAAAATGGTATATGAAAGAAAATGGAGGATTTTAAATGAATATAACCAAAATTACAAAAGCACATGGTAAAATCCAGGTGCCCGGAGATAAGTCCATTTCACACCGTGCAGTAATGCTGGGAGCGCTTACTGAAGGCACAACTGAAATAAAAGGATTTCTTAACGGCGCGGACTGTCTTGCAACTATAGATTGTTTCCGTAAAATGGGTATAAACATTGAAGTAAAGGCCAAAACTGTCACTGTGCACGGCAATGGTATGTATGGGTTAAAACAACCGTCTCAGACACTTTACACGGGCAACAGCGGGACTACCACACGTCTGCTCTGCGGTATTTTAGCCGGTCAGAATTTCAACACCTCCATAACAGGAGACTCATCAATACAAAAGCGTCCCATGGGAAGAGTAACCAAACCGCTTGCTCTTATGGGCGCACAAATAGAAAATGAATATTGTCCTCTTCATATAACCGGAACACGGCTTCACGGTATAGATTACCATATGACTGTCGCTTCGGCTCAGGTTAAAACCGCTCTTATTCTTGCCGGTTTATATGCTGACGGAGCTACAACAATACATGAAACAGAAAAATCCCGTGACCATACAGAACTTATGCTCAGCGCTATGGGAGCAAATCTGTCAGTAAACGGTATGGATATTATAGTAAAAAGCACAAATACACTCAGCTCTGTCAATGCGGATATTCCCGGTGATATTTCATCCGCCGCATTCTTCATGGTTCTCGGAGCTATTATGCCCAATTCAGAAATCACTCTCACCAATGTTGGTATAAATCCCACTCGCACTGGTATTATTGACATTCTTAAAAACATGGGCGCCAATATTAGTATAGAAAATATACATACAAGCGCGGGCGAATGCATTGGAGATATTACAGTACGCTCTTCTTCTCTTTACGGTACAACAATCGGCGGAAATATTATACCAACACTTATAGACGAGCTGCCAATTATTGCTGTAGCGGCTGTATTTGCCAACGGCACAACTGTTATAAAAGACGCTCAGGAATTAAAAGTTAAAGAAACAAATCGAATACGAGCTGTTGTAAATGAATTTACAAAGTGCGGTATTGATATCACTGAAACCACTGACGGTATGATTATAAATGGAGGAAAAGCTATTCACGGAGCAGATTTTAAAACATACGGAGACCATCGAATGGCTATGAGTCTTACTGTACTCGCTCAGATGGCAGACGGTCAATCCACTATTGACGACAGTAACTGTGCATGTGTATCATATCCGGATTTCTTTAATGATTTTTATAAATTAGGCAAATAACCGTATTTTAAAGTCAAGACCATCCGTATACGGATGGTCTT
>CAJUFV010000177.1 GCA_910585795.1 uncultured Clostridia bacterium
CTGTGTAGTGTGCCTGTATCTTCAAGTATCATTTTAACACAAAATTTGGAATGCTGCTCTACTGTTTTGGTTTCATAACCTTTTGTGCCTTGTAGCGCAGCGGAAAGGAATGGTCATAACTATGATAACAAACGCTGAATGGATAAGCTCGCCTATTGATATAGGCGAAGTATGTCCGATATTTTCAAAGGATATAAAAGTCAGCAAACCAATACAAAAAGCTGAATTAAGCATAAGCGCGACAGGCGTTTATGAAGCGAGAATGAACGATAAGCGTGTCGGTGATTTTATTCTTGCGCCGGGTCTTACAAGCTACAAGTCAAGATTGCAGTATCAGACTTATGATGTTACAGATATGCTTGAAAATGAAAACACTTTAAGAATATGTCTTGGCAAAGGCTGGTACAGAGGACGAATAAGCGCAGGCGACAAGGTTATAAATGAAACAGACGGAGCGGTCATTGCGGAGCTTATTATAACCTATAATGACGGAAGTGCGGAAAGCGTTATAACTGATAATTCGTGGTCTGTCAGAACAAGCCGTATATTGTTTTCCGATTTTTATGACGGAGAAACCTATGACGCGTCAGCAGAATGTAAATTTATCGGTACTGCGGATATAAATACAAGCATTTCAAAATCCTCGCTGATTTTGCAGGAGGGCGAAAACGTAACCGAACACGAGAAAATCAAACCGATTTCAATGTTTATTACTGCAAAAGGCGAAAAGGTAATAGATTTCGGTCAGAACATAGCCGGATATGTTGCTCTTGACTTGACGGCTAACAAGGGCGATAAAATAGTTATATCACACGCAGAAGTGCTTGACAGTAACGGTAATTTCTATAACGAAAATTACAGGTCGGCAAAGTCAAGGCTTGAATATGTTTGTTGTAACGGTCATCAGACCTACAAGCCGTTTTTCACATATTTTGGCTTTCGATATATAAGGCTTGACGAATGTCCGAGAGATATAGGCATTGACTGTTTTACGGCGATTGTAATATATTCTGATATGAAGCGCACGGGTTATATTGAAACAGGAAGTAAAAAAGTAAATAAATTGTTTGAAAATACATTATGGTCGCAAAGGGATAATTTTATTGATATTCCTACCGATTGCCCTCAAAGAGATGAGCGTATGGGGTGGCTTGGTGATGCACAGGTATTTGCAAAAACTGCAAGCTATAATTATAACACAAAAAAATTCTTTGGCAAGTGGCTTGGAGATTTGCGCGCGGAGCAACGCGAAAACGGCTCTGTACCCGATACAGTACCGAATTTTTGGCTTTTAAGCCGTTCAAGTACAGCTTGGGGCGACGCTATGACTATTATCCCGTGGCAGATGTATCTGATGTATGGCGACAAGAAAGACATTGAAGTTAATTTTGACGCTATGAAACGCTGGGTAGATTTTATGACTAATGACAGCCTTGACCAATACTTGTGGACTTGCGTTGATGACTCGCATAAAATGTGGCGCAAACATTACGGCGATTGGCTCGCGCTTGACGCACCGTCAGGAAGTTATCGCGGTATCACCCCCGATAACTTTATTGCAAGCGCGTTTTACGCGTATTCAACGGAAATACTGATAAAAGCAGGAAAAATAATCGGTAAGGATATGTTGGAGTATGAGGAACTGCATAAGAATATTGTATCAACCTTTAAAAAGACATTTACTGAATATTCTACACAAACGGAATGTGTGCTTGCACTGTATTTCAATCTTACAGACAATAAGGCAGAAACAGCACGGCAGCTTAATGATATGATAGTATCAAACGGAAATAAGCTCCAAACAGGCTTTGTCGGAACTCCGTATCTGCTGTATGCGTTAAGTGAAAACGGATATGCTCAAACTGCGTACAGCTTGCTTTTGCAGGAGGAATATCCTTCGTGGCTGTATGAGGTTAATCACGGCGCGACTACCATATGGGAGCATTGGGACGGAATAAGAGATGACGGAACATTTTGGAGTACGGATATGAACTCATATAATCATTACGCATATGGCTCGGTTGTTGATTGGCTGTATTCAGTTGCGGCGGGAATAAAACCTGTTGAGGAAAAGGCAGGTTTTAAAGAGGTTATTATCGCTCCTGTACCCGATAAACGGCTTGGAAGTATAAATGTGTCGTTTGATACCTCATACGGAACAATAAAATCAGCGTGGCATTATGAGGGCGATAAGATATGCTATGAAATTACAACGCCCGTAAAGGCAACAATTATAATAGACGGTGAAAAACATATCGTGGAAAACGGCTCGTATATTTTCAAATAGACAATAAATAACAGCGGAGCAATATTGTTCCGCTGTTATCGTTCAATTTCGTGTTTTTTGGATTTGCGTGGGATAGCCTGCTGTTGTTTCTTCTGTAACTGCTGTTTAATAGATTTTTTCGTCAGCGGTCTTTCATTCAAGGCTTTGCTTACATCTGTTTTGGCTTCTTTGAAAATATCATAATCATAATGCTTGCCGAACACTTCTCGCAATTTTTGTATAACACTCAATATACCGCCCTCGCGAATATGGCTGCGTTCCTCTTGAACGGCAGATAATTCTTCGGGCGATAGACTATCCTTTAATTTTCTATACTGCACCTTTTCTGTTTCGGAATATTCGGTCAGCGTGTCATTTCGCTTTGATATATTTTCAAGCACAATATCATTCTTGTTTCTCTGTTCCTCAACTTGTGGTACATCATTTTCAGACTTAACACCCATATCTCTAAGCAATATCGCTTTACGATTTTTCAGCTTTTTAAGGTCTGTTTCTAATTTTGCAATTTGCTCTGACAGGGTATTATGCTTGAATATATGTATCGTAGGAAGTTCGGCTTTTTCCGATTTCAACTTTGATAATTCTGTATCTGCTCCATCAATAGCTTTTACTACCTTGTTATACTCTCGCAAAATAATATCAATAGCACGGTTATTTTGCTGAATTTTATCAGCAGTATTTTTATTGTGCTTGATTTCGTAAAATGCCGCTATCATATTGTTTCTGAAGCTCTCTAACTTTTCAGCAATTTTAGCGGCTGTATTTTCAACTATTTCAGATAAATTGTTGACTAACGCTTTCAATTCACGAAGTAAATCGTTATCCTTGCGGATTTGACGGTTCATCTCGCAACGCTCGGAAACACCGCCGCGCTGTTCTATAATTCGCGCGGTAACTCCCTCGTGGATAGTCGGCTGTTCGCCTATGCCGCGCTCGGCAAAGCTGCGGCTGTCAATACGCTCCGATATGTTTTTTCGTTCCAATTCAAGATTGACAACATCTTCCCACGATTTGCGCCATTTCGTGATTTGTTGTTCGCTGTTCCATTCGGCGCATATCGGATTTTGTCTGCCATATCGTGTACTTTTGGGGTTTTTAGAAACACGCTCTAAATTCTGCGGTAACGCTTCGGAGGGTGTCATATATACTTTCTTTTTACCGACAAAATACTGATATTGTTTTTCCCAACCGTCAGCTTGTGCCATTTTAAATTCATCAGCGGTAAATCCTCGTTCCTCATCACCCTTACGGCATAAATATTCTTTCTGCGTTTTGGATTGCCATTTACCTTTTTCATTAATAGGTCGCACCGTCAACAAAATATGCGCGTGAGGATTGTGTCCGTCTGTATCGTGAATATTTACATCAGCGCACATTCCTTTATCAACACAATTCTCTTTGATAAATTTCTGTAAAATAGATTTCCATTCGTCAATCTGTAATTCAACCGGCATGGCAACTATCAATTCTCTTGCAAGTCGGCTGTCTTTGCTTTTCTCAGCAGCTTCAACAGCGTTCCATAATTTTGCTCTGTCTTGCCATTCTGTCGGCGCATTTAGTGGTAAAAGTATTTCGCTGTAAACACAACCTTGCTTACGAGTATAGTCGTGCATAACACCATCGTAATCGTTATAAATTTGAGAACAGGACGCATAAGCGGCGGCAGCTACAACCGAGCGACCTGTTCCGCGTGTAATTACCTTTGCTTCAAAATGATAAATTGCCATTGCGGTTTTTCTCCTTTCTGTCTGCCGAGCAGACTGTTTTTGTTTCTTTTTCCGAAAAAGAAATGACGCTTTGCGTCCAGCGGCTAAAAGCTGTCGGGGACAGGTTTTAGCACACAGCCGATTAAATGAGCAATGCTCATTTTGCATTGAGATAATCAATGCATGGCAATCAGATTATGATTGCGTTCGGCTGTACGGTCAATGAGTGATAACGAATTGAACGAGCTTTCCGCAGGAACGCCGTTCGCCGCAGGCGATACAACCACTTGAAAAGTGGTGAGTAAGTGCGCCCTTTGGGATAAAAAAGAGAGCGTTCCGAAAATCGGAACGCTCATAATAATGCTATCGCTTTAAAATATGTAGTAGATAATCTTCAAGATTATCAAGGTCAATAGCTGTGATATTAAGTACAACCTTTTCTAAAATAGCACCCTCTTGAATTAACCGCCTTGTCCGAGCCTTACGCTCTTTTACTCTGTTTCGGTTTTGCGCCTGTTCAAGCCTGTGTTTCTCTTGTAATAATCTTTTTTCATTCTCTGTCATTTTAGTATCCTCTTTCTGTCAAAAATATAAAAGTAGCAGTAAAAGCAATCAAAAATGACAGCAAATATAGCCGATTTGAAAGCATATATAAAAGTGGTAGTAAATCGCTATTTTTTTGCTGTCATTATTCTATTTTATGGCAGTGGAATTGCTTATTTTGCTGTCAAAACTAAAAGAGCGACCTATGATTTCTCATAAGTCGCTCCGTCCTTTAATTTACTTTTTGTAGTTCTTCGGCTTTCAGCCGTTTTTGTTTTTCTCTAAATCGTTTATTGGCTTCTCTCTGTTTCTGCCGCCTTATACGCACTTTTTCCATTTCCGCTAATTCTTCCGGTGTGGGTTCGGGCATTGGAACATCAAATTTGCCGATAAAATTCATATAGATTTCAATTTCCTGTGTGCGCTCACCTGTTGATTTGTCGGGAGCGTGGACATAAATTTTGTCAATAAACTCATTTATCATTGGCGTTGTCAATTTATCAAAATTTGTGTACTTTTCAGCAAGCTCTAAAAATTGATTGGCGCGGTCAGTATCTTCTTCAAAATTATCAACCTGCGCCTGCATATCCTCAATAACCTTTTCAAGTTCAGCTTGCTCGGTTTCATATTCTTCCGACAATGTATCAAAACGCTTTTCCGATATTTTACCGATTGCCAATCTTTCATATAGCTTTTTAATTATACTGTCCAATTCGGAATATCGCTTTTTATTTTTATCAAGCTGTTGTTTGAATTCTTTTGCTTTATCAGCCTGTTGTATCTGTGAAGCCTCACGCACTTTTGCAATAAATTCTTCTTTGTTTTCTATCGCATATTTACTCGTGAGCCTTATAGCGTCTAAAATAATCGCTCTTAATGAAAGAGTATTGATATGATGTCCGACACATTTTCTATCATCTTTATACATTGTTAGGTTATATGTAGAGCAGTCATAATAATCATAGGGATATAATCCTGTTTCTGGGTCAATTCCTTTGTGGGCGTGTATTGCGCCTGATTTATTATGATGATTATACATTTTTGCTCCACAATCGGCGCAATATACAAGCCCTGTTAGGGGATTGGAAATGCCTGTTTCCTTGCTTGTTCTGCGCGGTGTTTTGCGTAATTTTTGAGCAAGCTCCCAAGTTTCTTTATCCACTATCGGCTCGTGAGTATTTTCAATGATTACCCATTCTTCCGGCGGTAACAGTATATAACTCTTATCCTTGTAATGCTGTTTATGTGTTCTAAAATTAACCGTATGCCCTATATATTCAGGTTTTTCTAAAATACGGATAATTGAAGCAACACGCCAATAATACGGTTCATTCTCATTTGCGTTGATTTGATAGTTTCCGCAGTTTCTATGGGCAAGATAAATTGACGGGCGTTCAATTTTTTCTGCTTGCAAAGTTCTTGCAATTTCAAACGGACCTTTGCCCTCGACGGTCATATTAAATATCCGTCTTACAACTGACGCCGCTTCTTCATCAACAAGCCAATGATGTTTGTCGGCAGGGTCTTTCTTGTAACCGTAAATTGCGCTGCTGCCCGTATGCTTGCCCGCGTCGCTCCTTGCCTTATGCGCCGCCCTTGATTTACGGCTGCAATCTCGAATATACCACTCATTCATAATGTTAAGAAACGGTGTAAATTCATTACTGCCCTCAATACTGCTGTCTATGCCGTTGGTAATGGCAATAAAGCGAACTCCTTGCTGTCTGAATAATACTTCGGTGTAAAAACCCGTTTGTAAATATTCACGACCTATACGGCTCATATCCTTTGCAATTACACAACTGATTTTGCCGTTCTCAATGTCCGCAATCATTTGTTTCCACGCAGGTCTGTCAAAGTTTCCTCCACTATGTCCGTCATCGGTATAATGGACTATATTGGAAAATCCGTTTTGCTTTGCATAATTCTCAAGCATAATTTTCTGATTTACAATGCTGTTGCTTTCCTCTAAAACACCGTCGTCCTTTGACAGTCTTTCATATAAAGCTGTTATCTTTTCTTCCGTCTGCCTGTTATTTGTTATCATAGTAACTCCTTTCAGGCTGTACGGCTCATTTGCGATACATTCATTATATCACACTTTCCGTCATTTGCCAATGGGTGATTTGTAACAATTCGTAGAATTTTGTCCTCCATTGTTTCCTTGCCGTTTTCGTTCAGATATATCTTGACCTTATATGTAGTAGTTCCAATTCTCTTACTCATAAAAATGTAGTTTGGATTTTGCATATTGTGTCCTCCTTTTGGTGTTTTGAATAAAACAAAAGGCACAATACCAAGTATAAACATATCCGCTTCTACCCGAAATACATCTATAAATGGCTTGTACCTCTTGACAAAGTGTAATCTAAAATATATAATATAGATTACCCTCTACTAATAGGAGAAATATGAGGGGTAAAACGGAACTGTTTTTGAAAAAATTTTTAAAATTTATATAATTTTTTGCGGAGGTGATACAAGACGCTTTACAACAAGGAATTTGACGAGGAACAGGAAAAACTAAATAGAGAAATAGAAATTGAAAATCAAGCGGCGGTTTTAGCTGCTAATGAATATATAGAGGAAAATCCAAAGGATAAAAAATTGAAACGCGAATTACGCGCTGAAGCCTTACGAATAATAGAGGACTCGGCAAGGACGCAAGAGGACTTTGAGGAAGTTGTCAGGTGGTATGACAAACTTGACGCTAACCGAGAACGGAAAGAACGCTATCACGAGATATGCAGGGGAGATAATGTTCCGCTTGATTATAACGCTGATGAAAACGGTGTTTGCTTTCCGAGAAGCATTAACAAATACCTATGGAAACAAATTCAAAAGGGCGAATTTGACGAAGCGATATATGATTGTCCTCACGAGCTGCAAGAGCTTGTAACCGAGCCTTATATAGCGGAGATAATAGGCAAATTGACAGCCGAACAAAAGGAAGTCTTATTCTATTACATAGTCAAGGGTTACAGTACACAAAAAATTGCTTGCATAAGAGGTCAGACAGACAGGAATATTCGCAAAGTCAGAAATACGGCTTTAAAACAAATACGGAAAAAGATATATGATTATTTAATATCTAATACGGAACATAGTATGACAAAACAAGAGAAATTATTTGTTGAAAATTATCGGAATATGATTGACAATGACAAATAATAGTAGTAATATAGATATTATAGAACAGATTACAGGAAAATGAGGTTTATTTTGTTATGGAAAATATTTTTAAAAGAGCAAGTTCAAATTGGGTGAAATACAGTGAATACATTTTAGCTGAAGCTGACAATGGTGTTTGTTATGTTATGCCTGCGCCTGACGCAAAGGTTAAAATATATAACATTCTCGAAAATTACGAAACAATGGTAATTGACGCGCTGAATGTAGGACTGCTGTGTATGAACAGTGCGAGCGAGGAAAAGCAGCAACAGGCGATTTTTGATTTTATATCAAACTATGGTCTGCTCGGCTTTATGACCGCATTGCCGACCACTCCGCAGTTTATGAATTATGACGCGGTATATCTCAATAAAAATCGATATATAAAGGATGAAACAATGTCAACAGAGGAATATCTAAAAATATTTTTTCCGTTTGAAATGCCCGAAGTGGCAAAATTTAAAGGTAATATTTCTTGGACTATTAGCGGTGATAAGGATATGATGGCTCTTGCTATGACTATGGATAAGCGCCCTATGGCGGTCAATATGCTGTTTCAGCGCGAATATGCGGAAAGATACGATTGGATATTAAAACAATTCAAAAATTGGGCATTTACTTTCTTTACAACAGTATTATATTATGAGAATTTAGAAAGCGACAATGAAACTGCAAGGGAAGTTTACAGAGAAGCTATGGCAGCTTTTGACGGTATCGCCCCGACATACCACATCGAATTGCTTGATACTCCGACTATGGTATGGGATTTTCATTCGCTGTTACTCGCTATTCAAATGATGTTCAGCTTTATGCTTGTAAATGACACAAATCCGCTCCGAATTTGCAAGCACTGTAATACGGTATTCAAGGCAAGCAGACCGAGCGCGGTATTTTGCAGTCCTCAATGTAA
>CAJUFV010000178.1 GCA_910585795.1 uncultured Clostridia bacterium
AATTTTTTTATCTATTCTGTCCTTCAGTTCTGAAATATGCGATATAATTCCAACCATCCTATCACTGTCAGATAGTGATGATAATATCTCTACAGCCTGTTCAAGCGATTCACTGTCAAGCACTCCAAATCCCTCGTCAACAAACATAGACTCAAGTCTCACACCGCCCGAATTACGCTGTATAACTTCAGACAAGCCAAGCGCCATACACAAGGATGCTTTAAATGATTCACCGCCGGAAAGAGTTTTTACATCACGGTTTTTTCCCGTATAATTGTCAAAAACATCTATTTCCAAGCCGCCCTTTGATTTTATATTGTCACTTACATCACGTCTTACAAGCTCAAACCTGCCGTTTGTCATATAACCGAAACGCTTATTTGCTTCATTTAATATAGAACGAAAATAGGCAGATTGAATATATTGCTCAAATGCTATTTTCTGTTTTCCGCTAAGCTCTCCCGATGCTGTCTGTGACAGATTTAAAAGCATTTCATACTCTGCTGAAACATGCTTCATTTCTTTCCGCAGTCCGCTAACTCGTTCCATAATATTTTTATTTATACTCAATCTTGCACGTATACCGTTTCTTATTTCTGATACTTCTTCTATTTTTATATCAATTTCCTCTTTGTTCTTTACCAATTCTTCAACATTTATTTTTTCATTCGTTTCTATTGTATCTTCCAGTACCTTTATTCGTTCACGGCAAGCACTGCATTTGTTAATATATTCATCAATAATCTGTTTGATTTCCTCTTCTTTATCACGCGTTAACACATTTTTTTCCAGCTCCGTCTCATCTGAAATCATAAATCTTTCCATGAGAATCTTCATTTCAGACTCTTCATTATAAAGTGTATTTTTTTCCTCTTCCGCAACAGGCTCATTACTGTTTATAACAGCTCTTGCTTCGTCTATAAGCTGTATACACGCCTTATACGCTTCTTCTGTTTTTTCAAATTCCTGTATATATTTTTCATACTGTTCTGTTTTTCTGCTTAATTCCGTTTCAGCCTCTTTACGGTTATTATATGTAGTAATATCCCTAAGGCTCTTAATTTTACTCTCCTCAATATCCAGCTCCATTATAAGACTATTAACAGATTTTTCAAGCTGATACCGACTTTGTGTTAATTCAGAAGCATGCTTATCCAAATCTGTAAGTACAGACTCATATTCTTTTTTCTCAAATAAATTTTTCTCCGCTTTCTCAACCGCTTTAACTGCCTCTGAATATTTATCTTTCAGCCTTATCACAATTTTATCAAGAATTGCTTTAATATTCCCTTGTTCATCATTAAATTCAGTAATCAATTTTCTAATATCATTTTCTATTTTATCACATTCATTTTTTTCCTGTCCAGCTTGCTCCGCATATTCTCCGCATTGCTTTCTGATATTCTCTACATTTTCCTTTAATATAATCAACTGCGCCTCACTGGGGGCATTATTATTTTTCTCCGCCTTATGTGGATGTGACAGAGAACCGCAGACCGGACAAGGTTTCCCAGCCTCCAAAGCCTCGGCAATCATCCCTGCCTGTTCACGAAGAAACAAATTGTACTGCCGATTATATTCTTCTGACATATCCGTCAATTCCGCCTCACACTTAATATATTTTTCCTTTAATATTTCATATGTTTGACCATGATGTTCAAAGCCTTTGTAATCCATATAAGCTCTGTCTAATCTCTTCATATAATCGGTAAATTTCTCCTGATTATGCTTTGCTATTTCGTAATCTGATTCTGCTGTTTTCAAATTTCTGAGAGCCTCTTTTGTTTCTTCACTTTTCTTAATAACCTTATCATATTCCGCTTTTACTTTTTTCAGACGTTCCTCATCAGCAGGAAGTGCCTTTTCTGCTTCCGCTTTCTTTTTCTCATGGACTTCCAGTTTCTCATACCACTTAAACTCATTTTTTAACTGCTCAAGCTGCGCGTATAATTTATCTCTTTTATCAGTATCATTCTTTTGACTCAAATAGTTTTTTTCAAGACGGTCACTATCATCAAGAGCATCCCTAAGAATTTTTTTCTTATCCTCAATAACAGACTGCAATCTTGATATACTTTTACGCCGCTCATTTATTCTCTGATATAGCGGAAGAAGTTCACTGTTAATCATTGAGGCCATTTGGATTTGTTTTTTATATTCTTCTATGTCATTATTCTTTTTCTCAAGTGATGACAGTATTTCCTTTTCCTTATTTAAAGAACATATAAGTTCATTATTTTTTTTCGCAGTATTTATTGACACAGTCAGCAAGCCGCTTTTTTTTCTAAGCGTCTTTTCTTCCTCTCTGATTTGTGTTTCCTTATCCTTGTCCTCCTTAATTACACACAAAATAAACTCCAGAAATTCCTCAGATTGCAAAGCATTATATTCCTTTTTGTCATCACATATAATTTCATTTACAGAGGTTTCTATTGCATTTTTTATATGCTCATATTTTTTTCTCGCCTCATTACACCCCGCCTTTAATCTTTCCTGAAAGGAGCGGTAAAAATCCGTATTAAAAATATCACGGAATATTCTTCCCCTTTCCTCAGTCCCTGCAAGCAACAGTTTTAGGAAGTCTCCCTGCGCAATCATTGATATCTGTGTGAATTGTCCGCAATCAATCCCCAGAATATCTTTAACCGCAGCATTTACCTCTTTAACGCCTGTCCTAATACTTCCATTGGGGTATGTCAATTCCGCTCTAGCTGTTTCTTCTGTTTTTAATCCTTCACGTCTATATCTGGGATTTCTGTAAATCTTATATATTTCTCCGTCATATAAAAATTCCAGTTCAATAAAAGTTTTAATCTCTTTACCGGCAAAATCACTTCGCAGCATACTATTTTCCCTGCGCGCTGTAGACGCTTCGCCATACAACGCAAAAGTAATGGCATCAAATATTGTAGTTTTTCCTGCTCCTGTATCACCGGTTATAATATACAGACCATTCAGATATTTTTCAAAATCAATCACTGTCAAATTCGCATAAGGACCGAAAGCGCTCATTGTTAATTTTAACGGCTTCATTCTGTTTCCTCCATAAATCCTCTTACCACTCTGCTTTGTTCTCCTGTAAGCGCCGTACCGTTCTGTAGCTCATAAAATTCTGCAAACAATTCTTCCGGAATTTTCTCGTCCATAGCTTCTGTCTCATAAATACCGTAAGACATAGTCTGACGATTTAAAAATTCAAGCTGCATTACGTTTGGATAAATATTTCTCACTTTATCCATAGCGTCAACTATACCATCTATATTAGTCAAAGTCATATGAATATAATCACTGCGGTCAGCACTGTCCGCAATCTCCTTTGAAAGCAAAACATCCATATCTCCTTTAATCACACGCATATCATGCAGCGGCTTGAGCGGAATAGTTTTTACAGAAAAATCCAAACTGTCCACCACAGTCACAGATTTTTCAAACGGAGCCTCCGAAAACGAATATTTCAGCGGCGAACCGCAATATCTGACATTCTTCCTTAATGACTGCGGACGGTGAATATGCCCCATTGCTATATAATCAAATCCGTCAAACAAAGAAATATCTATATTATCAACTCCGCCTAACGAGACAGTCTCCGAATCACTTCTTAAGGTTTCTTTTCCTCTGCATGTTACAAACTGATGCGAAAGCATTACATTTTTGCCATGCATATCAATACCGCTTTCTCTAATTACTGTCCGCACCGCGTCCTCATATCCGTTCACATCAGGATAATATCTTCTAACATGCACAGGCTTAATAAACGGGAGAAGATGAAATTTAACCCCACCCTCACTGACTGTATGTATAGTTCCGTCAAAAACAGAATATATATGTACTCCCTTACTTTTCATTATATTTCCCGCAAATCCAAGTCTTTCAGGGGAATCATGGTTTCCGCTTATTATCATTACAGGTATATTCATACTTGTTATTTCTGTCAAAAAACTATCTAACACACCTATCGCTTCAATAGGCGGTATTGATTTATCATAAATATCTCCTGACATCAAAACAGCGCCTATATCTTCGCTTTTTATTATTGATAATATCTGGTCAAATATATAAATCTGGTCAGAAATCATTGAGAATTCATGGACCTTCTTTCCTATATGCAGGTCTGATAAATGTACAAATTTCATTGCTACAGCTCCATTTTTAGTTTTTACTTACATTAATTTTACCTTTTAATGAATCAAAAGTCAATATATCTAGCAAAAAACAGAAATAATATTTGACACTTTAAAAAAAATGGTGTATACTATTTACAGTTGTTGAAACAATAACCATTGAAGGACAGAAATTACATCCTGTCATTACGAAAGGGGAATTTTTTAAAATGACATTTGAACAGGCATTTTTAAAAGTTAAAGAAAAGTTTGTTAATGCTGACGCAAGCAGTATTGCTGATTTCGCAGTACAGGTAACCTTAACAGATTCAGATTGCGGCGGTACGTTCTATGCGGAAGTCAAGGACGGTAAGCTTGCTGTTGAGCCTTACAACTATTATGACAACAACGCTTCACTTAATATTACAAAATCAGCGCTTCTTGCATACCTTGCCGGAAGAATGACTCTTGACAAAGCAATTACCGGCGGAGAAGCATACGTTGATGGAGATACTTCAAAAATAGCAGACTGGAAAGCTACTATAAAGAAAAAAACTTCCGTTGCAAAAACACCGGCTAAAAAAACAACTGCCGCTAAAAAGACACCAGCTAAAAAAGCTACCGCTAAAAAAACACCGGCTAAAAAAACAACTGCCGCTAAAAAGAATGATACCGGAGTAAAAGAAACAATTGCTTCTTCTAAAACAGAAACAAAGAAACCCACAGCAAAAAAAGCTGCTAAATCAACACAAAAAAAATAATTAAATAAAAGACATACAAACAATAAAAATAATTAAATGCCCAGCTCTTTTCAGTGCTGGGCATTTAATTATTTCTTTTTTAACTTTTCTTTTAATTTATCAAGATGCTCATTATATCTGTGCGACCTCATACGCGGAAACGCTTTAAGAATACGATGCTGAAACATATGCTGCTCTTTTACAATATCTGAATATCTATCCTTTAGTTCTTTTACACTACCACGGCCACGTATTTCCTCACCCTTGCTTGCAACTGCCACAGCTCCGTCATACACATGTTCTCCAATTTCATCTGAAACAGCATGAATCTTTTCCGCAATTTCATTCATTATACGCATACGTACAGATAACTTATTAATAGTCATAACAGTAATTACTCCGTCTGTAATAAATACGGCAGATAAAAATATAATAAGTATAATTCCCAGAAAACGCGGCACCAGATGTACTAAGTCCAGCATCACCGGATGAATCCCCTTCATCAAAGCAATACACACAAGTCCCCAGTAAACTGAAAACTTAAGACATATATACCCTCCTATATTGAAGGGTTTATCAGAATAATCCCACCAGCGGGCATGAAAAATTTTATCAAGACCAAAGCCTGTCACAAGTTCAAGAAAAGATGTGAGTACCGCCGACCCTACAAACAATATAGGTATATTATTGCTTATAGGCGTAAGGCACAATATTACCGTCACTGCTCCGACACCGTAAATAGGACAAATAGGACCGTTTAAAAAACCTCTGTTTATAAAGTGTCCCTCTTCCAAACCGCAGTACGCTACTTCTATACACCAACCAAGAAATCCATAGATAAAAAATAAAAATATAATTTCATAAAACGAATATTCCATAATTATAACTATAACCTCCCCTATTTTGTATCCGCGTTGATATATTCATTCCTAAGCTTTGAATAAACTATTTTCTGACTGCTGTACAAGCCATAATATCCCGATAGCATATAGCTCACTCCGGAAGCTATCGCAAAAAGAATAAATCCCTTTGAACCAAAAAGCTCAATACTTAGTATAAGAGACGCCACAGGACAGTTAAGCACGCCGCAAAACATTGAAATCATTCCAATGGCGGCTCCGAAACCGGCAGGCATTCCTATCAATTTACCAAGTACACAGCCAAATGTCGCCCCAATAAAGAAGGTCGGAACAATCTCTCCTCCTTTAAATCCCGCTCCAATTGTTATTGCCGTAAAAACAATTTTAAGCACCCATGCCCAGTTATCAGCCTGTCCGGCAAGAAGAGCATTTTCAACAATATTCATTCCTGCTCCGTTATAATCACGAGTATTTGTAATATATGTAAGCGCAATCACAGCAAGAGCTCCGACAACAATTCTAATATACGGATTTTTAAACCATATTTTTAAATATCTGGCAGTATAGTGCATAACTGTACAAAAGATTATACTTAATTCAGCACATAATATAGCTATAAGAATAGTTCTTAAAATGGTGAGAACATTTGCCGGCGGAATAAAAATAAGGTCAAAATGCGTAGGCTCAATTTTCGCAAGCAATATAATTAAATAGGCTGTAAGTGACGACATCAGACACGGAACAAGTCCGGAATACAGCATTATACCGACACTCGCTATACCCAGCGCAAAAAATGCCGCTGTTATCGGCGTACCGAACAAAGCCGAAAACACACCGCTCATACCGCACATTATTACCATATACATATCTTTTTTGTCAATACGGAATAATTTTCCTATATTACTGCCTATACTTCCGCCAAGCTGCAAAGCGGCTCCTTCCCTTCCGGCGCTTCCGCCCAGAAGATGTGTTATTACCGTACTTATAAAAATAAGGGGCGCAAGAGAAAATGGTATTTTCTTTCCGCTTCTTATAGATTCAATAATACTGTCCGTACCCTTGTTTTTCAGCATATCGCATTTCTTATACATAGCCACAATCAGCAGTCCGCCAAATGGCATAAGCAGTATAAGCATATCATATTTTGAAAAAACCGTATTCGCGTATGATACACTCTGATGAAACAGCGCGCCTATTACTCCGCTTACCGCGCCTATTATTATAGATATAAGCGCCCATTTTAAAAATACACGCATATACTCAGACGCGCTTTTAAGCTTCATTTTAATAATTTCCTTTATCATTTCTGATTCCATCCCCCAAT
>CAJUFV010000179.1 GCA_910585795.1 uncultured Clostridia bacterium
AATATTTAATTTAAGAAAAACGGCTGATTTTATCAGCCGTTTTTTATATAATTATGTAGATTGATATATTGATAAACTTGACAGTATTTTTTTACAGCTGTCTTGACAGGTGGCTTTACACGTGGTATACTTATGTAAATCAAATTAAGAGGGGATAAATGGTTATGAATGAAATCACAAAAGAGATTGAACAGCTTAAAATAGAAAAAAATGCTGTAATTTTTGCGCATTATTATGTAAATGATGAAGTACAGGAAATTGCTGATTACATAGGTGATTCTTATTATCTTGCGAAAATAGCGGGAAGCACAGACGCGGAAATAATAGTATTTTGTGGCGTTTCCTTTATGGGAGAAAGCGCTAAGATTTTAAATCCTGATAAAACAGTGCTTATGCCTGATATATCGGCGGATTGTCCGATGGCACATATGGCTGAAATTGAAAAAATTGAGGAAATGCGGAAAAAATATGATGATTTGGCAGTTGTATGCTACATAAACTCTACTGCTGAATTAAAGTGTCATAGTGATGTTTGTGTAACCTCATCTAATGCTGTGAAAATAGTGAAAGCTTTGCCTAATAAAAATGTTTTCTTCATCCCGGATGAAAATTTGGGCAGACATGTGGCGAAGCAAATCCCTGAAAAGAATATTATTCTTAATGACGGATTTTGTCATGTACATGCTGAGGTTACTTCGGAGGATGTAAAAACTATAAAGGAGAAGCATCCAAAAGCTCTTGTGCTTGCTCATCCTGAATGCAGACAGGAGGTGCTTGATATAGCGGATTATACAGGTAGTACAGCAGGAATAATTGATTACGCGTCAAATAGTGAAAACAGTGAATTTATTATTTGCACTGAAAGCGGTGTAGGGTATGCGCTGAATGAAAATAATCCGGATAAGAGATTTTACTTTGCGGGAATAAAACCATTGTGTCCTAATATGAAGCTTAATACTCTTGAAAAAATATGTCATGTATTAAAAACAGGAGAGAATGAAGTTTTTGTAAATGATGAAGTTTGCAGAAACGCATTGCTTCCTTTGAACAGAATGTTGGAAATGGCTAAATAAGGAGATAAGCATGAGAACAGATATAGTCATTGCGGGATGCGGAGTGAGCGGATTATATTGCGCTCTTAATCTACCGTGTGATAAAAAAATAATGATTATTACAAAGTCCGAAATTGATAAGAGTGATTCGTTTCTTGCTCAGGGAGGGATTTGTGTTTTGAAAGAGGAAGCGGATTATGACAGCTATTTTGAGGATACAATGCGCGCGGGTCATTATGAAAATAATAAGCAGTCCGTTGATATAATGATACGCTCTTCGCGCGCGGTGATAGATGACCTTGTTGATTATGGCGTAAGATTTGAGAAAAAAGACGGCGAATTTGTTTATACAAAGGAAGGTGCTCATTCAACGCCGAGAATACTGTTTCATGAGGACATAACAGGAAAAGAGATTACATCTCATCTGCTTGAAGCAGTGAAAAAACTGGATAATGTGACTATTATAGAGCATTTTACAATGGTGGATGTAATTGAAAAAAACGGTGAATGTTTTGGTATAACGGGTCATGACAAGAACGGGAATTATATAAATATAAAAGCGGATTATACGGTGCTCGCTACCGGAGGAATAGGCGGTCTGTATCGCCATTCTACAAATTATAAGCATCTTACGGGCGATTCATTGGCTATAGCAGTTAAACATGGAATAAAACTGCGCAATATTGATTATATACAGATTCATCCTACAACACTTTTTTCCAGAAAAGAAGGCAGACGTTTTCTGATTTCTGAATCTGTTCGCGGAGAAGGAGCCGTTTTATTTAATTCTCATATGCAGAGATTTGTGGATGAATTGCTGCCGCGTGATGTTGTAGCTAACGCGATTTATGAGGAAATGAAAAAGGACGGCAAGCCGTATGTATGGCTGTCAATGAAACCGATACCAACTGAAAAGATAAAATCACATTTTCCTAATATATATAAGCACTGCCTTGAAGAGGGGTATGATGTAACAAAGGAGTGTATTCCGGTTGTGCCGGCTCAGCATTACTTTATGGGGGGGATTGCTGTAGATAAATACAGTAAAACATCAATGAACAGACTGTATGCGGTAGGAGAAACAGCTTGCAACGGTGTGCACGGAAAAAACCGTCTTGCAAGCAATTCATTGCTTGAAAGTCTTGTTTTTGCAAAGAGAGCAGCTGGTCATATGACAGAAAAATATCTACCGGTTTCTGATGATGAGGGTATTTTTCCGGATAAGCTAAAATATGTAAATTATGAGGGAGAATATAAAAATATTGTTCTTGATGAAATAGAAAAGGAGAGAAAAAGAAATGAATAATATAACTATGGAGTTAAATGCGGATGAGCTTATTCTAAGTGCGCTTAGGGAGGATATAACAAGTGAGGATATAACAACAAATTCAGTGATGCGTGAATATCAGATGGGTGAGGTAGACCTCATATGTAAACAGGACGGGGTGATTGCCGGACTTGATGTTTTTAAAAGAGTTTTTGAACTGCTGGACTCAAATGTAAAGGTGTTGCTTCACGCAAAGGATGGCGACACTTTAAAAAATGGAGATAAAATAGGAATTGTAAGAGGCGACATAAGAGTACTGCTTTCAGGTGAAAGGACCGCGCTGAATTATCTTCAGCGCATGAGCGGAATAGCAACCTATACTCGTTCTATTGCGGAATTGCTGAAAGGCGGACGGACAAAATTGCTTGATACAAGAAAGACAACACCTAATATGAGAATATTTGAGAAATATGCTGTTAAGGTGGGAGGGGGATATAATCATCGCTATAATCTAAGTGATGGAATATTGCTGAAGGATAATCATATCGGAGCTGCCGGAGGAGTCAGACAGGCAGTGCAAATGGCTAAGGAATATGCTCCGTTTGTAAGGAAAATAGAGATAGAGGTTGAAAATCTGGATATGCTTCAGGAGGCTCTGGAGGCGGGAGCTGACATTATTATGCTTGATAATATGAGTATTGAAGATATGAAAAAAGCAGTTGCTATGGTACAGGGTAAGGCAGAAACTGAATGCAGCGGAAATGTGACAAGAGAAAATATTGAAAGATTGGTTGATATAGGTGTTGACTATATTTCCAGCGGCGCGCTTACACATTCTGCGCCTATACTTGATTTATCACTTAAAAATCTTCATACTGTTTAAGAGAGGTTGATGATATGAACGCAGTCGAAAGACGAGAAAGGATTGTTGAGCTCATAACTAAGGGCGATGCGCCTATTTCCGGCAGTACGCTGTCGAAAAAGCTCAATGTGTCAAGGCAGGTTATAGTACAGGACATTGCGCTTTTAAAGGCGTCAGGCTATGAAATTTTATCTACGAACAGAGGATATATTATAAATAATAAATCATCGCATGTAAGAGTCTTTAAAGTGCGTCATACAAATGAGCAGACTGAGGAAGAGCTTAAGCTTATTGTTGATATAGGCGGTACAGTGGAGGATGTATTTGTGTGGCATCGGGTCTATGGACGTATTAAGGCTGAATTAAATATTTCTTCAAGAAGGCAGGTTCAGCAATGTATAGATGGTCTTGTAAGCGGAAAATCTACGGCTCTTATGAATATTACATCCGGATACCACTATCATACAGTAAGAGCTGATGGGGAAGAAACACTTGATTTAATTGAAAAAGCTCTTTCGGAAAAGGGATATCTTGCTCCTGAAATATAGATTTATACGATAAATAAGAATTTCTATTATTCAACAGGAATGGAAATATATTGAACACGGCTTGACAAATAATTGAAATATGATATAATTATAGCTAGAGTGAAACCAAAGGTTACACGAAGGGGTACACCACCGCGGGTGTAAATGCTTCTTTGTGTAGCTTTTTTTGTTAAAGGGAGGTAAATAGAATGATAGTGCTTAACGGAAAAGAAAACGAGAATTATAAAACGCTGGCCGAATTACTGGAGAAAAACGGATACAGACGTGAGATAATAGCAGTAGAAATAAACGGTGTTATTATTAAAAAAGAAGATTATGACGAAATAGCTATAAAAGACGGGGACGTTATAGAAATAGTACATTTTATGGGCGGCGGCTCAAGATAGGAAAGGAACTAAGATGGAAGATAAATTAATATTAAACGGACATGAATTTTCATCAAGATTTATTTTGGGTTCAGGAAAATATTCTCTGGACCTGATAACGGCAGCAGTGGAAAATGCAGGCGCGCAGATTATCACTCTTGCTTTGAGGCGCGCGCGGGGAGGAGATGTGGCAAATATCCTTGATTATATACCTAAAGCAGTTACTCTTTTGCCTAATACTTCGGGGGCTAGAAATGCTGACGAGGCTGTAAGAATAGCAAGACTTGCGCGTGAGACCGGATGTGGGGATTTTGTAAAAATTGAAGCTATAAGGGACACTAAATATTTGCTGCCAGATAATTATGAAACGCTCAAGGCTACTGAAATTCTTGCTAAAGAGGGATTTGTTGTAATGCCGTATATGTATCCGGATTTGAATGTAGCAAGAGATTTGCGTAACGCGGGAGCGGCTTGCATAATGCCTTTGGGTTCTCCGATAGGTTCAAATAAGGGACTTTGTACTAAAGAATTTATACAGATACTTATAGATGAGGTGGATTTACCGGTGATTGTGGACGCAGGTATAGGAAGACCGTCTCATGCGTGTGAGGCAATGGAGATGGGAGCGGCTGCGGTTATGGCAAATACAGCTATAGCTACGGCAGGAGATATTCCGGCTATGGCAACAGCTTTTCGTAAGGCGATAGAGTCGGGACGTGAAGCGTATCTTGCTGGATTTGGCAATGTGGTTGAAAAAGGAGCGCGCGCCTCATCGCCTCTTACAGGTTTTTTGCATGAATAATGGGGACACTAAAAGAAAGGGTATGCGAAAAATGAAAGAACGTATAAATCATATGGAATATATGGAGGGTATGGAGATTATAAATTCCTCTATGCTTGATGATGTTATATCCGCTATGAATAACTATGATTATAATAAATATACAGAGCAGGATGTAAAAAAGGCGCTTTCCGGTGATATTGTTTCTCCTGAAAATTTTGCCGCGCTGCTTTCACCGGCTGCTTTGCCGTTTCTGGAGGAAATAGCTCAGAGAGCGCAGGTGGAAACGCGGAAGCATTTTGGTAATTCGGTTGCTATGTTTACTCCGCTGTATATAGCAAATTATTGTGAAAATTACTGTGTATACTGTGGTTTTAACCGCTATAATAAAATTCGGAGAGCAAAGCTTACGGAGCAGGAAATAGAAAATGAAATGAGGACTATTTCAAAGACGGGATTGCAGGAAATACTTCTTCTTACTGGAGAGAGCCGGAGTATGTCAGACGTGAACTATATAGCCAATGCCTGTGTTGCCGCAAAGAAGTATTTTAAAGTTGTAGGTGTGGAGGTTTATCCAATGAACAGCGATGAATATGCAGTACTTCATCAGAATGGCGCGGATTTTGTAACAGTATTTCAGGAAACATATAATAGTGATAAATATGAAACGTTGCATCTTGAGGGACATAAAAGAATATTCCCTTACAGATTTTACGCTCAGGAGCGGGCTATTCTTGGCGGTATGCGCGGAGTGGGTTTTGCGGCGCTTCTTGGACTAGATGATTTTAGAAAGGACGCTTTTGCGACTGGTATGCATGCGTATTTACTGCAAAAAAAATATCCTCACGCGGAAATTGCGTTTTCGTGTCCGAGATTAAGACCTATAATTAATAATGATAAAATAAATCCGCGCGATGTTCATGAACCTCAATTATTGCAGGTAATATGCGCATACAGGATTTTTATGCCGTTTGCAAGTATTACAATTTCTACACGCGAGTGTGAACGCTTCAGAAATAATGTTATTAATATTGCCGCAACAAAAATAAGCGCGGGAGTAGACGTTGGTATAGGCGGACATACAGATGGGGGAAAAAAGGGTGACGGACAGTTTGAGATATCAGACCCCAGGAATGTTGACGAGGTATTTGACGCGATAAAGGAGCAGGGCCTACAGCCTGTTATGAGTGATTATATTTATGTTTAAGCTTATGTGTGTGACTAACAGAAAACTGTGTACAGATAATTTTTATGACCGTATAGAAGAATTATGCAGGAATGATGTTGATGTTATACTTCGTGAAAAAGATTTATCTGAAAAAGAATATGAAATGATGACAGAAAAAATTTTAAAAGTGTGTCCTGATGTAATAGCGCATACGTATACCAGAGCTGCCGAGAATTTGAAAATAAAAAAAATACATCTTCCTCTGGACAGTATGAACAAAGATATAAAAAAAATATTTAATTTGGCAGGTGTCTCAGTACATTCTGCTGAAGAAGCTGTAAAAGCGGAGCAAATGGGAGCTGATTATATTACGGCGGGACATGTTTTTGAAACAGACTGTAAAAAAGGATTTGCGCCGCGCGGAACCGTTTTTCTTGAAAGTGTGGTTCACGCAGTAAATATACCTGTGTACGGAATAGGCGGCATATCACCGGATAATATCGGGGAGATAAAGAAAACGGGAGCGGCCGGAGCATGTATAATGTCAGGATTTATGCGGTGTGAAAGCGTGGACAAATATCTTACTAAGCTGAATACTATCCTTTAAGATAGTATTTTACAAAAAAGTGCGTACTTGTCAAAGCTGAAAATTATGTTATTATTATATTAGGTACCTAATATTTCGAGGAAAGGATAGATAAGAATGGATTTTTTAAAGATTGCAAAAACAAGGTATTCAGTACGAAAGTATAAAGATACGCCGGTAGAAAGAGAAAAGCTTGATAAAATTCTTGAAGCCGGCAGAATCTCGCCTACAGGCGCGAATTTACAGCCGCAGAGAATAATTGCTGTCACAAGCAAAGCCGGTTTGGAAAAGCTGTCAAAAGGCGCTAAAACTTTTGGTGCTTCTGTAGTACTGATAGTATGCTCGGATAAAGAAGCGGCGTGGACGCGTCCGGCTGACGGTAAAAATATAGCGGAAATTGACGCGTCGATTGTGACAGACCATATGATGCTTCAGGCAACGGAGCTGGGATTGGGAACATTATGGATGTGTTGGTTTAAGCCTGATATTATACGAACGGAGTTTGATATTCCTGAAAGTTATGAAATAGTAAATCTTTTGGCGATAGGTTATGCGGATTGTGAGCCATTGTCAGCCGACAGACATAATGAGACAAGAAAAAGTATTGATGAGACTGTGATTTTTGCGTAAAAGTATATAAATTGGATAAATCAGTATGGTCTGTGTTAAATGCTGTCTGTTTTGAATAATTTTAGGACGATGCTTTTATAAGCCGTTATGTTATAAGAAAGGTATTGAGATGAAAAAGTATTTATTGATGCTGATGATTATATGTGTTTATTGTATTAATGGAATAGCATACGCAGATTATGAAATGAATGTGCAGGAATTACCGGAAGAAGCTTCTGTTCTTGTAAATGATACTAATACAAATTTGAAAGGGATAGCGTTATATGTTATTAAAAGAGATTCTTACAGATTTATAACTGTAAAAGATAAACAATATCTGACATTTGTAGAGGAAGGTATGCCAGGGGTGGTTGATGTCCAAATGCCTGTAAAAATAAGCGGGGAGCATATAAGCAGTCCTAACTGTATATGGACAGGTCAATATTATTTTTGCAGAGGAACATCGTTGGATGGTTATTGGCTAAATCCAGGGAAATATGCGGAGCCTCTAACACTCATGGATGAGGAAGGTGAAACTGTAAAAAGATTTGGGTTAAATGTATTGTTTAATAAATCAATTGGACAGCATGCGGATAAGATAGGTTATTTAAACGGTACATATTATGCTCATTTAAGAGAAACATGGGAAAATGGTCTTGTTGAGGGAAAGGTTATTAAATCAACAGATTTTGAGAATTGGGAAGTTACTGATGAAGAAGTGCCTGCACATATAGGAAATATTATAATGGCCGGAGAAGAAATAGCGGTGCCCAATGCGGATTTGGCTTCTGTAGTATATGAGGATGATAAAGAGCTGGAGCTGTTTTATACCTTGGGTGACTGGATAATAAATCGTGACAATGAGGATGATTTTTATATTTCCAATGATAATACTTATTTTGTAAAACTAAATTATCCTGAGCTCCTTAAACAAAAGGACGAAGAGGACAGGGCAACATATAAATTCAAAGGAGTATATGAATATAAGGATGATATAGTTATTGATTTATTAAAAACCTATAGGGAAAAAGCAACGTTAAGATTAACAGCGCCGAAGCAGGAAATATATCGTCAGTTAGATGAAATGAAAAATGCTCCGTATGTAAAATATCAGGATAATCTTTTAGCATTTGAGACACCGCCTGCAATTGAAGACGGCAGTACACTTGTGCCAATGAGGTTCCTGCTTGAGCAGATGGGCGCGGATGTTGAATGGAACGGAGAAACACAGACTGTGACAGCAATGCTTGATAATACAGCAGTAACCTTCGCGATAGACGATATTAATGCAGAAGTGAATAACGAACTTGCAACGATGGATGTTCCGGCCAGACTTATCAATGGAAAAACAATGGTGCCGCTGCGTTTTCTTTCGGAAGAAATGGGATTTGATGTGGATTGGGACGCGGATAGCAGAACTGCGATTGTACAGTGATGTTTTGATTGGCTTTTTACTTTAGTTATAGTAAAATGAATATAGAAAATATATTATGGAAGCGATAGCAATATTACTTATTTACCAATCAATATATTAAATTACTGATGACTGATATGTATATAATAATAAAATCTATAATTTTGGTAATTATGGATTTAAGATAAAAAACAATAATAATGAGGATAAAAAAATTTGTATATGAAATAACAACCGTCTGTAATTATAATGGTCAAGCGCAAAGCACAAGCAGAAGACGGAAGTATAGAGATTGAGGCTCCAAAGTTAAGAAGTTAGATAGAGGATCCAATAATGTTGTAGGCAGTTTGGAAAATATCTTTTTAAATAAAGTGAGGGATGATTTATGAAGAAATTAATTAAGATAATAACACTATTTGTTATTATGATTTTTTTCTGTGAAGTGTCATATGGAGCTGAATATCTAAACAGTGTAGAATTTATTGAAAAGCATGTGAATGATACAGTAATGTGGAGCGGCAAAGAATGGATTACAGATACATATCCACCGAAAATCTCAGAGGATGGTGTAAAATTTACAGAAGTAGAGGGGAGTGAAGAAATTCCTGAAATATTGAAATTTGGCAATCATTATAAGTACGTTTGGACGGGTAGTGATTATTTAGTTTATAAAGGACATCATTCTTATCTGGACGCCGATTCAAAAAAATATATGTATAGGATTTCTGAGGATTTTAAAAGCATATTAAACACATATCAAATCCCTAATCATAT
>CAJUFV010000180.1 GCA_910585795.1 uncultured Clostridia bacterium
AGGAGGGAAGAATATTTTCAGTCTGTGTCATTTTTTTGTGATAATTACTTGAAAAAGACGAAAAAAAGGTATATAATAAAATATGGTAAAAATAAATAAGAAGGAGTCTTACATAATGAGCGCATTTATTGAAAAGTTAAAGGAAAAAGCAAAAAATGACATCAAGACAATCGTGCTTGCAGAGGGGGAGGAGTTAAGAACTCTTAAGGCGGCAGAGATGGTAAAAAAAGAGGGGTATGCGAAAGTAATACTTGTAGGTAATCCTGAAAAGATAAAAAAGACGGTTGACGCTGAAAAAATCGATATATCAGGTATTGAGATTGTTGACAGTGAAAACAGCGCAAAAAATGAGGAATATGCAAATGTATTCTATGAGTTAAGAAAAAACAAGGGTGTTACGCCTGAACAGGCGGCAGAGACTATCAAGGATCCTTCATACTACGCGGTTATGATGGTCAAGCAGGGAGATGCTGACGGTATGGTTTCAGGTGCGGTACACTCGTCAGCGGACACAATTCGTCCTTCACTGCAAATTTTAAAGACTGCTCCGGGAACAAAGCTTGTATCGGCTTTCTTTATTATGAATGTTCCAAATTGCGAATACGGTAATAACGGAACATTTATTTTTGGCGACTGTGGTCTTAATCAGGACCCGACAGCTGATGAAGTAAGTGAAATTGCTATTTCTTCGGCTGCTTCGTATAAGCAGCTTATAGGTGATGAGCCGAGAGTAGCAATGCTTTCATATTCTACTTATGGCAGCGCTAAGAATCCGCTTGTTGATAAAATGCGGGAGGCTACAAGGCTTGCAAAGGAAAAGGCTCCGGAGCTTGCGCTGGACGGCGAATTGCAGCTTGACGCAGCTATTGTGGACAGTGTGGCGAAGCAGAAAGCGCCTTCATCAAATGTTGCAGGAAGCGCGAATGTTCTTATATTTCCTAATCTTGACGCCGGAAATATCGGATATAAATTAACACAGCGTCTTGCAAAGGCAGAGGCATACGGCCCTATTCTTCAGGGTATCGCAAAGCCTGTAAACGATCTTTCAAGAGGATGCAGTGCTGAGGATATTGCCGGAGTGGTAGCTATAACTGCGATTCAGGCGCAGGGTTAAGCATTATATCACTGTGTATACACGCAGTCTAACTATTAATGTTATATTTATAATAATCAGAAAGGAATCTGTATAATGAAAATTTTAGTAATAAACGCAGGCAGTTCATCACTTAAATATCAGCTTATAGATATGGATAATGAACAGGTTCTCGCAAAGGGACTTTGTGAAAGAATAGGTATAGAAGGCTCAAATTTGCAGCATACAAATGTAGGCAGAGATGAAAAAACAAAGATTGAAAAGCCTATGAAGGATCATGGTGATGCGATTCAAATGGTAATTGACGCTCTTGCAGATGAAAAAATAGGCGTTATTAAATCAATGGATGAGATAGGGGCGGTGGGCCACAGAGTGGTACACGGCGCTGAGGAATTCGCTGATTCGTGTATGATTACAGAGGCTGTAATGAAGGCTTTGGAAAAATGTACGCCTCTTGCTCCGCTTCATAATCCGCCTAATATTATAGGTATTAAGGCATGTCAGAAGATTATGCCGAATGTTCCGATGGTAGGCGTGTTTGATACGGCGTTTCACCAGACAATGCCTCCTAAGGCGTTTATGTATGCTCTGCCTTATGAATTCTATGAAAAGGACAGAATAAGAAAATACGGTTTCCATGGAACAAGCCATAAATATGTTGCTCAGAAAGCTGCTGAATTTCTTGGAAAGCCTGCTGCTGAATTGAAAATTGTTACCTGTCATCTGGGCAACGGCTCGTCAATTTCAGCGGTAGATGGAGGAAAGTGCGCGGACACGTCAATGGGATTTACTCCGCTGGATGGTGTTCCTATGGGTACAAGAACAGGCTCAATGGACCCAGCGGTAGTTACATATCTTATCAATCAGAAGGGTATGAGCGCTGCTGATGTTGACGCTATGATGAATAAACAGAGCGGCGTTCAGGGTATTTCAGGTGTTTCGTCTGATTTCAGAGATTTATCATCCGCCGCAAAAGATGGTGATGAAAGAGCGAGGCTTGCTCTGGATATGTTCTCCTATCAGGTGAGAAAGGATATTGGAGCGTACGCAGCCGCAATGGGCGGACTTGACGCGGTAGTGTTTACAGCTGGCGTGGGCGAAAATGACGCGGCAATGCGCGCGGCAATTACAGACGGTCTGGAGTTCATGGGCGTCAAAATTGACAATGAGAAAAACAGTACGCGCGGTACGGTTGATATTTCAGCAGCCGGCGCGGCGGTTAAAACGCTTGTTATTCCTACCAATGAGGAGCTTATGATTGCTATTGATACCAAGAGACTGGTAGAAGGTAAATAAAGCTTAGAACGGGATATGATTTCATATCCCGTTTTTGGCTGTAAACAGAGTGAAAATATTTATATTTGTTAATGACGTTATAGATATGACAAATACCGTTGATAATGTCTTTAGTGAATTTTACTAAAGAAAAAAAGTTTTTTTGTGAAATATATGACTAACAATTTTTTTTGGAATATGGTATCATATATGTAACCAAACAAGTGTTGGAAGATTAATATTAAACTTAAAAATTGGCAGGGAAATATAATCTGGTTTTCCTGTTAAATATTTATCGATGAGAGGGGAACAGTAATATGGCAGATTTACAATTAAAACACATTTACAAAAGATACGCAGGCGGCGTTACGGCTGTAAGTGATTTCACACTTGACATCGAGGATAAGGAATTTATCATTCTTGTAGGTCCTTCAGGCTGCGGTAAGTCAACAACATTGAGAATGGTTGCCGGTCTTGAGGAAATTTCAGAGGGTGAGCTTTATATCGGCGGACGTCTTGTAAACGATGTTGCTCCGAAGGACAGAGACATCGCGATGGTTTTCCAGAACTATGCGTTGTATCCTCATATGACAGTATTTGATAATATGGCATTTGGTCTTAAGCTGAGAAAGACTCCTAAGGATGAGATTAAAAAGCGTGTTACAGAAGCTGCAAAGATTCTTGATATTGAGCATCTTCTTGATAGAAAGCCTAAGGCTCTTTCCGGAGGTCAGAGACAGCGTGTTGCTATGGGTCGTGCGATTGTGCGTAATCCTAAGGTATTCCTTATGGACGAACCGCTTTCAAACCTTGACGCGAAGCTGAGAGTGGCAATGAGAACAGAGATAAAGAAGCTACATAATAAGCTTCAGACAACATTTATATACGTTACACATGACCAGACAGAAGCTATGACAATGGGTACGCGTATTGTTGTTATGAAGGACGGTATTGTACAGCAGGTTGATACTCCGGCAAATCTTTATTCAAAGCCTATCAATGTATTTGTTGCTGGATTTATTGGTTCACCGCAGATGAACTTTGTAAACGCTTTAGTTTCAAAGGAAGGCGACGGCGTATATGCTTCATTTGCTGAGAATAAGATTAGAATTCCAGATGGCAAGGTAACTCCTGAGCTTGAAAAGTATTTTGGCAAAGAGGTTCTTATCGGTATAAGACCTGAGGATATTCATGATGATGAAGCGTTTATTTCAAGTAAGCCTGACGCGGTATGTAACGCATACGTTGAAGTTACAGAAATGATGGGAGCTGAAACTTATTTGTATCTGCAGGTTGCGGGCGAGCAGTTCACAGCAAGAGTTAATCAGCGTTCAACAGCTAAGATTGGTGATACAATCAAAGTGGCGTTTGAAACAAATAAGCTGCATATATTCGATAAGGATACAGAACTTGCTATTGTTCATTAATGTGTTGAAAAAGAGGTTATTTTTAATAACCTCTTTTTTTGTACACAAAACTATGGACATTTTAGGAGTGAATGGTATATAATAGAAACAGAAACTGTAAAAAGGCGGCAGAGAAATATGTCAAATAAAAATGTTCACGGCGGGCACAGAGAAAGAATGAGAAAGGAATTTCGGCTGAATGGTTTTCATCATTGGCATGAGCATAAGGTACTGGAATATATTCTGCAAAAGGCTTTGCCGCGTGTAGATACAAATGAAACCGCTCACAAGCTAATAAATAGATGCGGTAATTTCGCGAATGTATTCAGAGCGCCGAAAGAAATGCTTACTGATGTGATGGGCGTCGGAGAAGAAACTGCTGAATATATACATATGCTTGGTGAATTTATCAGATACTATAATGGAGTACGCTTTGAAGTTAATAAATACGTGCTGAACAGTGAAAACTGCGAAGGGTATATGCTGGACCTGTTTTATGGAAAAGAACGTGAGAATTTATTTATAATATGTCTTGACGCAAGTAACCGTATAATTCTGCGTGAAAATTTGTTTGAGGGCAGCTTTGAAAGTCTGGATGTGGATATTACAAAAATAATGCGTATCGCTGTTAAAAGTGACGCGTCGTATGTTGTTCTGGCGCATAATCACCCCAGCGGGATTGCGATTCCCTCAAATGCTGATATAGTATCAACACAGACTATTGAGCGTACTTTGCATATGGGAGGAATAAAATTGCTTGACCATATTATTGTTGCTGACGGTAAATGTGTAAGTATGCGGGGAGAAGGGTATCTTAGTCCGCAGGCGGGCGCTGCTGTAAATAAGGTACGTAAAAAAAGTCTGTAGAATAGCAGGAATGGTAATTTATACAAAAGAGATTTGATAAAGAATATTATATTTGGCGTTTGACAATATTGACTTTAACAGACTAATGTGGTAGTATATTCTATATAATTTAAATTACTGTATTATATATACATATTTTTGAAGAACAGAAAGATAGGGAGGCAAAAGAATGGCAAAGGTTGCAATAATGGGCTATGGTACTGTAGGGAGCGGTGTTTACGATATAATAAAGACTAATGCAGACAAGCTCAGCTACAGTGCGAACGGTGAAAAGGTAGAGCTAAAGTACATTCTTGATATTCGTGATTTCGAGGACCATCCCGAAAAGGAACTTTTTACAAAGGATTTTAATGACATACTTAATGACGGTGAAGTAAGTGTTGTTGCAGAAGTAATGGGCGGACTTCATCCTGCTTATGAATTTACAAAGAGTCTTTTGGAATCGGGAAAAAGCGTTGTTACTTCTAATAAGGAGCTGGTAGCAACATATGGCACAGAACTGTTAGAGATTGCCAGAGAAAAGAATGTAAATTATTTTTTTGAGGCAAGCGTTGGCGGCGGAATCCCTGTTATCAGACCAATGCATCAGTGTCTTACGGCTAATAATATAGAAAAAATTGCGGGTATACTTAACGGTACGACAAACTATATTCTTAATCAGATGATTAAAAGTGGAAAAACTTTTGAGACCGCGCTGAAGGATGCCCAGGATAAGGGCTTCGCTGAAAGAAATCCTGCTGCTGATATTGAGGGACATGACGCGTGCAGAAAAATTGCTATTTTGGCTTCTTTGGCTTCCGGCAAAATGATTGATTATAATGATATTGATACTGAAGGTATCACAAATATTACTCTGGATGATGTTAAATATGCTTCTGCTATGGATTCTGCTGTGAAGCTTATAGGTTATGCGGATTTTGGGAAAGACGGTAAGATATATTCAATTGTTGCGCCTATGATAATAAAGAATGAAAGTCCTCTGTCAGGTGTAGACGGTGTATTTAACGCTGTCATGGTAACAGGTGACTGTGTAGGTAATGTTATGTTTTACGGAAAAGGCGCAGGAAAGCTGCCTACGGCAAGCGCAGTAGTGGCTGACGTTGTTGACGCGGTAAAGCATAAGGAAAGAAGCAAGAAAATTTTCTGGGAAAAACCTGATGGAAATGTTATGGCAGATAAGGACAGTAAGAGATTTGCTTATTTTATAAGAACAACTGATTCAGCAGAAAAGGTACAGAAAATATTTGATAAATGTGAGTTTGTTGATAATATAGTTGATAATGAGTCAGCCTTTGTTACTCAGCCTATGACAAAGACTGAGGCTGAAAATAAATTATCTGAATTATCGGATGTTGTTACTAATATCCGTATAATGGATTGATGATAAGGCTCAGAGTTCCTGCAAGCAGCGCCAATATGGGCGCGGGCTTTGATACGCTTGGTATAGCTTTGGGTTTATATAATCGCATGGAAATTGAAGAAATTTCGGCGGGTGTTGAGATTATTAATCAAAATACGCAAAGCTTTGTGCCTAGAGACAAAAATAACTTAATTTACCGCGCGATGCTGTATTTGTTTGACAATGTAGGTTATAGACCCAGGGGCTATCGTATAATTCAAAACAGCCGGATACCTATGACGAGAGGTCTGGGAAGCTCTAGCGCATGTATAATAGGCGGTATGCTTGCCGCGAATATTATTTCAGGAAGAACGCTTTCATATAGTGAGATAATACACCTTGCGTCGAAAATGGAGGGGCATCCTGATAATGTGGGACCTGCGCTGTATGGCGGATTTTGTGTGTCGCTTACGGATAGGAACGAGACTATTGTAAAAAGTACAAAAATCAATGAAAATATAAAATTTGCAGTTATCATACCTGATTTTTTTGTTGCTACAAAGAAGTCCAGAGGTGTGCTTCCGTCAAAAGTAAATTTTTGTGACGCGGTGTATAATATAGGTCATGCGTCAATGTTTCAGGCTGCTATGCTGTCAGGAGATATGAGAGCTTTAAGGCTTGGCGTTAATGACAGGCTTCATCAGCAGTATCGAAAAAATTATGTGGAAGGTATGGAAGACATTTTTGAAAAAACGTATCTGCTTGGTTCCAATGCGACATATCTGAGCGGTTCAGGACCTACAATATTATCTGTGCTTAGTGGTAATTATGAAAGATTTAGAAGAGGTATGAGTGAGTATTTCAGAGAAGAATCTCTCAGATGGAAATGTATGATATTGCCGATAGATAATGTTGGCGCGGTAGTATCTATTCAATAAGGGATTTTTATTTGTTATTTTTGGCGTATATCATGCTGTCTATGAGAAAATTAAGTAAAATATGATGTAAAAGCGTTTGATTGCCGCTTTTAGTTATTTATAAAAAGGAAGGGAAATATAAAATGGGACTTATAGTTCAAAAGTATGGCGGAACTTCTGTCAAGGACGCTGAAAGAGTAATGAATGTCGCAAGACGTGTTACTGATACTTATAAGGCGGGAAACAATGTAGTTGTTGCTGTTTCCGCACAGGGGGACACAACTGATGAGCTTATTGAAAAGGCAAGGGAAATAAACCCTGAGGCTTCTAAAAGAGAAATGGATATGCTTCTTGCAACCGGCGAGCAGATTTCAATTTCGCTTCTGGCAATGGCTATTGAAAAAATTGGATGTCCGGTGATTTCGCTTACAGGCTGGCAGGCCGGCATGAAAACAGACGCTAAATACAGTGCGGCAAGAATCAAGTCAATAGACACTGAAAGGATTCAGGCTGAGCTTGACAGAAAAAGAATTGTGATTGTTGCTGGATTTCAGGGTATTAATAAATATGATGATATAACAACATTGGGACGCGGCGGAAGTGATACTTCCGCAGTCGCTCTGGCAGCGTCGCTTCATGCGGATGTTTGTGAGATTTATACGGATGTCGATGGTGTTTATACTACAGACCCGAGAATTTGTAAGAACGCGTATAAGCTTGATGATATTTCATATGATGAAATGCTGGAGCTTGCATCACTGGGAGCTAACGTGCTTCATAACAGAAGCGTCGAGATGGCAAAGAAATATAATGTTAAGCTGTCAGTCAGGTCAAGTCTGAATAATAATGAGGGAACATATGTTAAGGAGGTTTCACAAGTGGAAAAGATGCTCGTAAGAGGTGTTACAAGGGATAATGACTGCGCAAGAATTGCGCTTTGCGGTGTGGAGGATGCTCCAGGTAAAGCATTCCAGATATTTGAAATGATTGCAAAGGCAGGAATAAGCGTTGACCTTATTATCCAGTCTATTGGTGACGGAAAGACAAAGGATATAAGCTTTACGGTTGCTGAGGATGATTTGCAGCCTACACTTGACCTTCTTGAGAAGAATAAGGAATTTATCAATGCTCGTGAAATTAAGGCGTCAGAGGATGTTTCAAAGGTGTCAATTGTTGGCGCTGGTATGGTAAATAACTCAGGAGTCGCGGCAAAGATGTTTGAGGCTCTTTATGACGCGCATATTAATATTAAGATGATTGCTACATCTGAAATAAAAATTTCAGTTCTTGTTGCGCAGAAGGATGCGGAAGCAGCAGTGAATGCTATACACGATAAATTTTTGCTTAAATAATTAAAAAAATGAGAAAAACCACAAGGAAG
>CAJUFV010000181.1 GCA_910585795.1 uncultured Clostridia bacterium
ACTGTGGATACCAATTAGGAGGTTTATATTAATAAACACACATTTTCAGAATTAAAAAAATTAGGTTGGAACAGCCTAAAAGGCAAATACTGGTATTCATTTGCGATGGTACTGCTAGTTATGGCAATAGTATATTTTTGTTCAATACTACTTTACCCTATATTCATATTTCCAATGGCAATGTCAATATCCAATGCTATGATAATGCTTAAGCAGACGTCAGACACTGTCTCCTCTACCATGTCAGCAGGCCCTTTATTAGGTACATACTTTCTTTATCTTCTAATGAATGAGCTTATATCTATACTTATTACACTTCCGCTAACCATTGGCCTTATGAAATTCTTTATTAACGCTAACACATATACACATAATGTCTCAGACATTTTTTTCATATTTAAGAATAATTTCAGAAACGTCATAAAAATATTATTTTTCAGATGGCTGTATACTTTTTTATGGTCACTTTTGTTCATTATTCCAGGTATTGTAAAATCTTATGAATATTCAATGCTCACGGAAATACTTGCTGAAAATCCGGCTCTTGACCGAAAACGCGCCTTTGAAATTACAAAAGCTATGACTAATGGAAACAAATGGAGAATATTTCTTTTCAACTTTTCTTTTATAGGATGGCTGCTTCTTTCCTGTATAACTTTCGGTATAGGCTCTCTTTTTCTTACACCGTATATTGACGCTTCCTTTGTTCAGTTATATTTTGAACTTAAAGAAAACGCAATTGCAAACGGATACGCTACTGCAGAAGAATTTCAATTTAACATTGAGACACAATAATATCTTTATTTTTAACAGTATTAACATTCTTTGTTAATACTGTTTATTTTTTTGTAGAATATATTGCAAATTTATCCACATTGTGGTAAAATATCTGTACAGATTGAAATAATTAAGGAGGAATTATCCAATGTTAAAAGAAGATGTTCTAAAAAAGCTTACTGACTGCGGGCTTGTCGCAGTTGTAAGAGCAAACAACGCTGAAGAAGCTATCAAAATTTCTGACGCCTGCCTTGCGGGAGGATGTACCGGAATTGAACTCACCTTTACAGTTCCAGGAGCGGACAAGGTTATAGCGGCTTTAGCAGAGAAATACTCAAACGGAGAGATGATGCTTGGAGCTGGTACAGTTCTTGACCCTGAAACAGCAAGAATGGCTATCCTTTCCGGAGCGAACTTTATTGTAAGTCCCGCATTCAATCCGGAAACAGCCAAGCTCTGCAACCGTTACAGGGTTCCGTATATGCCGGGCTGCGCTACCATTACAGAGGTTATTACAGCTATGGAGGCTGGGGCAGATATCGTTAAGATATTCCCTGCTGACCTTTACGGCCCAACAATTATCAAGGATATCAAGGGTCCTCTTCCGCAGGCTCAGATGATGCCGACAGGCGGCGTTGACAAGAATAATGTCGCTGAATGGATTAAGGCCGGTGTTGTTGCCGTAGGAGCAGGCTCATCTCTTACAAAGGGCGCTAAAACAGGCGACTATAACGCAATCACAGAGACAGCCAAGGAATTCATCGCAAATATTAAAGCGGCAAGAGCCGAATTAAATAAATAAAACTTAAAGTATAAAGGAGAATAAATAATGGCAAAAGTTGTTACAATGGGTGAAATCATGCTTAGATTATCAACACCCGGAAATCAAAAATATATTCAGGCTACACAGTTTGATATTAATTATGGCGGAGGAGAAGCCAATGTCGCAGTTTCACTTGCAAACTACGGTCATGACGCAGAATTCGTCACAAAAGTTCCTGACAATCCAATTGGCGCATGCGCGATTGCAGCGCTCAGAAAATACGGCGTTGAAACAAAGAACATAGCAAAGGGCGGCGACAGACTGGGTATCTATTTTCTTGAGACCGGTGCTTCCATGAGACCTTCCAATGTCACATATGACAGAGCGAATTCATCAATCGCTACCGCTGCATCTTCTGATTTCAACTTTGATGAAATTTTTAACGACGCTGACTGGTTCCACTTTACAGGTATCACACCTGCCGTTTCAGACGCGGCGGCAAAATTGACAGAATTAGCATGCAAAGCTGCCAAAGCTCACGGCGTAACTGTTTCATGTGACCTTAACTTCAGAAAAAAACTATGGTCCAGTGAAAAGGCTCAAAAGGTAATGTCAAATCTTATGCAGTATGTTGATGTTTGTATAGGAAACGAGGAGGACGCTGACAAGGTACTCGGCTTCAAACCGGAAAACACAGATGTTACAAGCGGCGAGCTAAATCTTGCAGGCTATGAAAGTATATTTAAACAGATGGTTGCCAAATTTGACTTTAAATACGTAATATCCTCACTGAGAGTTTCAAAATCCGCGTCAGATAACGGCTGGTCAGCCTGCATTTATTCAAAAGATGATGATGAGTTTTATCATTCGAGAGAATATAGAATTCGCCCTATTGTTGACCGTGTAGGCGGCGGTGACAGTTTCGCAGGCGGTACAATATGCGGTTTTGTTGACGGCAAAAACTTTAAAGACGCGCTTGAATTCGGTGTTGCCGCTTCTGCTCTAAAGCACACCATCCCGGGAGATTTCAACCTTGTTACACGAGAAGAGGTTGAAACACTTGCAGGCGGCGACGGCAGCGGACGCGTACAGAGATAACATAATATAATAAAAACAGGATTGTTCAAATAAACAATCCTGTTTTTTTCTTCATAAATATTAATTACGCGGCAGGTGTTGCTGTAGGTTCTGCCGTTGTCATAGGAGCCACCGAGGCATCAGGCTTATTTGTTGCTTCTGGCGCTGACGTTGCTTCAGGTGTCACCGTTACCTGAGGAGTCGCTGAAGCATCAGGCTTATTTGTTGCTTCTGGCGCTGACGTTACTTCAGGTGTCGCTGTAGACACAGTATTTTCACCATTAATTACAAGAACATCAGAGCTTACTTTAAAGCTGTCACCTTCATACGTTACAGTATCGCCTCCCTCTTCAAGACTATCAAGAAGAAGTGTTGTATTATAACCCAGTCTTGTATGATAACCGCTTGAAAGCAGGAACTCACCTTTCTTGCCGTTTAGTGATTTAAATGTAAGCTTCATTACATGTCCATCAGTCTTCGCGGCTTTTTCACCATCAATCGTAATATACACACTCTTAAGATGATTATCGGTAAAGTCCGGATTTGTTACACCCATTGCGCCTTCAATAACAGTATCACCATTCATAAGAGCAGCATTAACAAATTCAAATTTATCCTTGTCATACTTTATTGTAGCCGTTACACCTGATACGAATGTTCCCTCTACTATATTCGCAGCGTCAACATACACATCAACGGTTTCACCTGCCGCCGCTGTAAGTGTACTTGCGGACAGTGAATATGCCGGCGCGCCGGCATCAGCAGAAGGAGCGTTTTTCGTTGTAATGTCAATCGCATAATCCTTGTCATTCCACTGAACATCCGCATCCAATGTCTCACTGATTGCTCTTAGCGGTATCATTGTTCTGTCATTTATTATCTGAGGAACAACATCAAGTGTCACCTTTGTTTCAGGCGCGTTGAAATCCTGTCCTGTAATAATAGCAGAGAAAATTCCGCTCATATCGTAAGCCCTCATGACAGCATCACCAATAACCAGCTTTATTACTTTCTTATTATCAGAGCTTGTAACATTAACCTGCTGATTTTCCTCATCCCATTCTACCTTTGCTCCCATAGACTCGAATACTCCCCTTGCCGGAACAAGTGTTGTACCCTCGCCAAGAATTACAGGCTCCTGGTCATCAAAAAATATCTCACTGCTGTTTACATATACAGTAGGAGTCTTGTCCTCTGCTATAACAGGAGAAGCAACAGAAGCAACCATTGCAGCCGCGGCTATTATACTTAATAATTTCTTTTTCA
>CAJUFV010000182.1 GCA_910585795.1 uncultured Clostridia bacterium
AGCAACCTTCTTGAATCCGGCAATATTCGCACCCGCAACAAGGTTTGTCTTACCGCCAACTTCACATCCGTATTCCTTAGCGGCAGCAACTGAATTCTTATAAATTGTAACCATGATACCGTGAAGCTTTTCATCTACTTCCTCAAAGCTCCATGACAGTCTCTGTGAATTCTGGCTCATTTCAAGAGCAGATGTAGCAACACCGCCTGCATTTGAAGCCTTACCAGGAGCAAAATATACTCCGTTCTGCTGCAAATATTCAGTAGCCTCAAGAGTGGTAGGCATGTTTGCTCCCTCCGCAACTACGATACAGCCGTTTGCAACAAGAGCTTTAGCGTCATCAATAAGAAGCTCATTCTGTGTAGCGCAAGGAAGCGCAACGTCACACTTAACAGCCTGCCAAAGACCAGCGCCCTCAACATATTTAGCATTTGGTCTGTAGTTAAGATAATCCTTAATTCTGCCTCTCTTAACTTCCTTGATTTCCTTAACTGCCGCAAGGTCAATACCTTCTTCATCAATTACATAACCGTTTGAGTCTGAAACTGTGATAACCTTACCGCCAAGCTGCTGAACCTTCTGAGTAGCATATATAGCAACGTTACCGGCACCTGAAATCGCTACTGTCTTGCCTTCAAAGCTTGTGCCCAAATCCTTTAGCATTTCCTGCGCATAGTATACAAGACCATATCCTGTAGCTTCTGTTCTTGTAAGTGAACCGCCCCATGTAAGACCCTTACCTGTAAGAACACCCTCATAAACATTTCTTATTCTCTTATACTGACCGAACATATATCCGATTTCTCGCGCGCCTGTACCTATATCACCGGCAGGAACGTCTGTATCAGCGCCGATATGTCTGTAAAGCTCTGTCATAAAGCTCTGACAGAAACTCATAATTTCGTTATCTGACTTACCCTTAGGGTCGAAGTCACTGCCGCCCTTACCGCCGCCGATTGGAAGCGTTGTAAGCGCGTTCTTAAAAATCTGCTCAAAACCAAGGAATTTAATAATACCAAGATTTACTGACGGATGAAGTCTAAGTCCTCCCTTATACGGGCCTATAGCGCTGTTAAACTGCACACGGAAGCCTCTGTTTACCTGTACCTTACCATTATCATCAACCCATGGAACACGGAACATAATCTGTCTTTCCGGCTCTACTATTCTTTCAAGCAATGCAGCCTGTTCATATTCGGGATGCTTATCAAATACCGGTTCAAGTGATGTAAGAACCTCCGTTGCCGCCTGAATAAATTCCGGCTCGCTTGCATTTTTTTCTTTTAACTTTGCTAGTACGTCCTGTGCGTATGACATAGTTAAAAACCTCCTCATTTATAAATTAAAATCTCTCCAGAGTGCAAAGTATCAGCATATAAACACCCTGTTATGTCAATCTATCATCTATTTTATCACCGTTTTTATTTTTATGCAATATAATTTTTTAAAAAAATTTCACAAAATGTAAGATAAAGCCTGTGTTTGGCTTAGTTATGCCGTTGTTAGTTTTATGCAACATTTGATAATTTTTATTCATTCCTGCTCAGGCTTTGTCCATCCCAGCGATATATAATACAATCCGGACTGCTTAATTTATTTTTACCGGCAGAATCCTTTTTAAATCTTACTCCGTTCATCTTTCCATTACCATCATAAGTGACAATGATAAATCTATTTTTATCTTTTTCCGAATTCCGTGAATTTTTAAACACATTAACCGTTGGTATGGCCTTTCCGTCAAAATCAAACAGTGTTGTATTTTCAACCACATTCGAATCTGCTTTATCGTCACTTTCACGTATTGCCCAGCCTGAAAGCGACTCATTTTTATTCGCGCTGTCCTCAACGTGAATCATGCACGGATCCCAGTAAAGAATACCTAAACAGCGTCCGCCCTCAACGCCTTTAAGACCGTTTATAAGCTCAGCCATAAAACCAGCATGACCCTCCGTTGTGGGAGGATATTTCTCTTTATACACATCCGCCTCAATAAGCTGACCGCCGAAGCCGTTTTTCTTTGTTTCATTCCAGTTAAAGCCGGTCTCCATAATAAGAATATCCTTATCATAGCGCTTTGAAATCTCATTGCAGAAATCAACGCACGTCTGCACAGAATTTCCTGACCATGCCGGATAATACGATGCTCCTATTACATCATATCTTGCGCCGCGGCTATCCAATTCCTTCAGAAAATAATCAAACTTATCAGCCTTCGAACCGTCATCAAGATGAATTACCACACCCGAGGACGGTGACACGGCCTTTACCGCGTCATAACCCGCGTTTATAATCTGCGCAAGCCCATCCCAATCAGCAGGACATTTTATATCCATCTCCTCGTTTTTATCGTCACCGAACACAAGCTCAAAGCTATCACGGCTCATATTAGCCTCGTATGTATTGCCAAAAGGAAAAAGCATTCCCCCACGAATTTCATTTCCGAGTGACACATATTCCGGCACTGTACCCTGATTTTTCAGTTTTGTCATTATGTCGAAGGTATAATCATAAACCAGATTTGCGAGAGCGTCTTTTATTTCTTTTCTCTGCTGTTCCGTCATGGCATTCAGAAAATCCGCGTCCTTTATATCATATCCCAGCATGTCTTTAATTGTTTTTACCCACTGTGACGGTATTATCTGCCTTGAACCGTTTGACCAGTAATCGGAATAATTGAAGGTAAACTGTATTCCCATGCCCGCATTCTTCGCGCGCTTCGCCAGTTTAATACAATCCTTTTCATCCTGAAACCCCTCCGGCAGATAATATGTGCCGTCGCCTGTTCCTTTACCTGTAGTGTTACTCAGACGTATACGTGCCATATTTACACCGTTCATAGATAGAAATTCAAACGGGTCAATCTTGTTGCCATCCTCATCTTTATAAACACCGCCCAAGCTTTCAATATAACTTATCTCAGTCATATCCCCGCCTGTTATAAAATAATTTTCCTTGGATTTCGTTAATTCAGCGCCCGACAAAATAATACTGCTTTTACCGCTTGTTCTGACTCCGGCCACCAATTTTCCGTCTGTAGTTCCTATACCCTTAACGATAACTGTAACCGGCTCTCCATCTGCCTTTGGAATTACGGTGCTCGACATTTTATAATCATCGGAATAACCGTAAATATATGCTTCAGTATCTATTGCGTCATTTTCACATTGTACCGTGAGGTCATAATAGCCGTCCTCAAGTCCGATTACCTCATATTCTCTGCCGCCTGCCGCACTCCCGTTCAGGGCGTCAATACTCCGCGCGTATGCCGCAGTCTGAAACAGCGCAGCGGCAGACAGAATAATTAACAGTTTTTTCATATAATTCCCTCCCTTGTTTTTACTGCGTATAATTAGCTTAACATAATTTTTCCGGCTTTTCAATAGTTTTGCATTTTTATTTTACGGGCTTGACAGCAGGTGTAATAATGTGTAAAATGAAGGAGAAAAACATATAAAGGAGAAAAACCATGTTAAATATAGGCTGTCATTTATCCGCATCAAAGGGATACCTGCATATGGGGCAAGAAGCAACAGCAATAGGCGCGAATACGTTTGCATTTTTCACGCGCAATCCTCGCGGAGGAAGCGCGAAAGCCATTGACACGAACGATGTCAAGGCGTTTCTTGAATACGCGCGCGAGCATAATTTCGCGATGCTTGTCGCTCACGCTCCGTACACGCTTAACGCCTGTTCAAATAAAGAGGAAACACGTGAATTCGCGCTGAACACAATGAAGGATGACCTTGCAAGAATGGAATACACACCACACCAGTATTATAATTTCCATCCCGGAAGTCATGTAGGACAGGGTGTGGAAATCGGCATTGAGCTTATTATAAAGCAATTAAACAAAGTTTTAACAAATGACATAACAACAACGGTACTTCTTGAAACAATGGCCGGAAAGGGCAGTGAGATAGGACGTTCATTTGAGGAACTAAAGACCATTATTGACGGCGTGACACTTAACGACAAACTGGGCGTATGTTTTGACACCTGCCATGTTTACGACGCCGGATATAACATTGTGAATGACCTTGACGGCGTTCTTGACGAATTTGACTCAATTATCGGTCTTGAGCGTTTAAAGGCAATTCACATGAATGACAGCAAAAATCCTTTTGCAAGTCACAAGGACAGACATGAAAAAATCGGTGAGGGCAGTATTGGTTTTGACACTATGGTACAAATTATCAATCATCCTAAATTAAAGGGACTGCCTATAATACTTGAAACGCCTAATGAGCTTGACGGATACGCAAAAGAAATTGAGATGCTTAGAAACGCGTATAAAGGTTAATAATAAAAACGTATTCCTTGTTCATCATTCCCTTGAAGGAATTGTTTAGGTATGTAGCAGTAATAGAGGCTTGTGTTTCTTAATCGTGGCTTTATGCCGCGCTTTTTTAGCTCGGAGAAATACTTAAAAATAGAAGATGAGTAGCCGAACCGCAGTCTGATGAACTCAATGTATAACGACTACGCCTTTAATACAGCCGGCGATATATTTACTTACGCGACAGATTCAGAAATGACCTTCAGAAATAAATATATACATCCTATCATAAATGAAAACAGCAAAGAAGGCAATGACATGCAGAATTTCTTTAACAACGACCTTTTTGATTCACATAAACAGGATTTTCAGAACGGCTTCAAGGTGTATGCGCGCAACTATAAATGAATACCTCAGCGCCAAATAAAAAAGTAATATTGAGGCTCTACGCTTCAATATCACTTTTTATTTATCAGCTGTTGTAAAGTTTTGTATAAAAACCATTTCTCTCCAGCAATTCACGATGCGTTCCCTGTTCGATAATACGTCCTCTGTCCATAACAAGAATAAGGTCTGCCTCTCTTATCGTTGAAAGACGATGAGCAATAATAAAGCTGGTTCTGCCTTCCATCATCTTCAAAAACGCCTTCTGTATTCTCTGCTCCGTCATTGTGTCGACATTTGAGGTCGCCTCGTCAAGAATTAACACCTGAGGGTCTGAAAGCATGGCGCGCGCTATAGTCAAAAGCTGTTTTTGTCCGCCTGACAGATTTCCTCCGTCCTCGGTTATCATCGTGTCATAGCCATCCGGCAAACGTTTTATAAATCCATGCGCGGACGCGGCCTTTGCCGCCTCTATAATTTCATCGTCTGTCGCACCCTCCTTGCCATACGCAATATTTTCCTTTACCGTACCGGCAAAAAGCCATGTATCCTGCAATACCATACCGAAATTTTTACGCAAACTGTCACGCTTCACCTTGTCTATATCCTGTCCGTCCACAAGTATCTTTCCCTTGTCCACACCGTAGAAATTCATCAGCAGATTGACAATTGTCGTCTTACCTGCTCCTGTAGGACCAACAATGGCCAAACGCTGTCCGGGTTTCGCTGTAATATTAAGATTCTTTATAAGCTCTCTCTTCTTATCATACGAAAAGTCAACACTCTCAAATGTAACCTCGCCTTTGCCTTCTTTAAGCTCTGGAAAATCATCATCACTTTTTTCCGGTTCAATATCTCCAAGCGCAAAAATTCTCGCTGCAGCCGCCTGTGCCGACTGAAGCTGTGTAAGAATACTTGTCATATCGTTAATTGGTCTTGCGAACTGTGTCGCGTATATAAGAAAGCTTGATATAATACCGACACTCAAATGTCCCGCAAGCGCGGCAAGTCCACCAAGCACGCCGACAGAAATATATGCAAGATTATTAATATAACGTGTTGTCGGATTAACAAGCGAGGAATAAAACTGCGCCTTTTGGCCGCAGTCATACAAACGTCTGTTAATTTCGCCAAATACCTCCGCGCTCTTGTCCTCATAACCGAATGCTTTTACAACCTTAAGATTGCCAACCGTTTCTGAAACATATCCGTTCAGTTCTCCAGTTGTCTGTGCCTGCAAACGAAACATTTTACCTGAATTAGTAGCAATAGCCTTTGACACAAATATACAAAGTATCGTTATAACTATTACGCAAAGCGTAATTTTCCAATTCAGCATAAACATTAACGCCAGAGAACCTATAACCGTTACCAGTCCTGAAAAAAGCTGTGTTATTCCCTGCAGCAGTCCGTCGGACACCGCGTCAATATCATTTGTTAAACGGCTTATTATGTCACCGTGTGAATGTCCGTCAAAAAACTTTAGCGGAAGATGTGATATTTTTTCAAAAGCGTCATTACGCATTTTTTCAATTGTACGGTTTGAAAGCGAATTAGTAAATACCGTCATTACCCACGTGAATACTGCATTAAAGAAATATACTCCGAAAAGTATCACCGCAAACTTAATCACCATAGGAAAATCAACATCGCCCTCACCTCTGATAAAATCAATCGCGCGTCCGGATATATACGGCGCCGCAAGCATAAACACATTTGCCATCAGAGCCGCGACAATAAGCAGTATTAAATATTTCTTATGCTCCGCGACATACAAGTAAAGCTTTGAAAGCGTATTATTCTTTTTCATTTTCATCGCCCTCCTCCAGCTGTTCCTGCGAGTAACATATCTCTCTGTAAATTTCACAGCTTTTAACCAGCTCCGAATGCGTTCCCAGTCCAACAATTTCTCCGTCATCCATTACGGCGATTCTATCCGCATCCTTAACGGAATTCACACGCTGTGATACAATTATGACCGTCTGACTATCCGTATTATCCTTTATTGCCTGTCTCAGCTTCGCGTCAGTAGCGTAATCAAGCGCGCTTGCGCTGTCATCAAGAATTAACACAGGTGAATTTTTTATCAGGGCGCGCGCTATTGTCAGACGCTGTTTTTGTCCGCCCGACAAATTATTTCCGCCCTGTGAAACATATGTGTCAAAACCTTTTTCCATACGGTCAATAAATTCAGTTGCCTGAGCTGTATCCGCCGCTCTGCGCATATCCGGCTCTGTTGCATCTTCTTTAGCCATACGCAGATTGTCCGCTATTGTTCCCGAAAAAAGAGCTGCTCTTTGCTGTACTATAGCTACAGCCGAGCGAAGCGTCTCCTCGCTGTATTCCCTGATGTCAATTCCGTTTAGTTTTACCTTGCCCTCTGTAGCGTCATAAAAACGCGGAATCAATCCAGCCAAAGTTGATTTTCCTGAACCTGTACCTCCAATTATTCCAAGCGTCTCACCGGTTTTAACAGTAATATTTATATTCTCTATAGCAGGCAGCTTGCTCCCGTGATAAGTAAGTGACACATTATCAAATTCAACCGCATTCTCTGATTGCGGCACATCATTTCTGCTTCCATATTTTATATCGCTGTCACATGCAAGCACCTCACTCACACGCAATGACGACGCATATGCCTTGGTATAAAGTACAACAAGGTTCGCAACAACTATCATAGCATTCAGTATCTGCGTTATATAATTAATAAACGCTATAACCTCGCCCTGTGTGAGATTACCTGTATTAACACGCACACCGCCGAAATAAATTACCGCAAGCGCGGCAAAGTTCATTATAACTGTAGTAGCAGGATTTGTCAGGGCTGCTATTCTTCCCACACGAATTGCCGTATCAGCATAATCTTTATTTTTATCATTAAAGCGTTCTCTTTCGCGTTTTACTCCGGCAAAAGCGCGGATTACACGCACGCCGGAAAGATTTTCTCTTAGTACAAGAGTCAGCGAATCCAGCTTTTTCTGTACCAGACTATACAATGGCACAGCCTTAAACATCACAAGAAACAAAACAAAAATAAACAATGGTATAACAAGCATAAAAACAATTGACAGCTTTAAATCAATTGCCATTGCCATTACCAGTCCGCCTATACATAAAAACGGCGCGCGGATTACAAGCCGTATAAGCATAGCAACCGCCGACTGAAGTTGATTCACGTCACCCGTCACTCTGTTTATAAGCGATGGCGTACCAAAATAATCAAGCTGCGCAAACGAAAGTGTGCTTATTTTTTTAAACATCGTATTACGGACATCCGTGCCAAAGCCTTGTGACGCTATTGAAGCGCTGTACTGACATATATAAGCAAACAAAACACCGCAGGTAGCAATCACAAGCATAAGAATACCCATTTTAATGACATATGATGAATTACCCGCGTTAACGCCCCTGTCAATCAACAGCGCCATAAGCGTCGGAGTCAAAATTTCCAGCACCGCTTCGGACAGTTTGAAAAACGGTCCTATTGTAAGCTGTAAGCGGTACGGTTTTAAAAATGGAAATAATTGCTTCATTTCTTAGTAACACCTCTTCTGTTAAATCGTACTTTAACTATTTTACCACTTATGTTAAAAATATTCAACAGCAGAAAACAATTTTTTTCTTATTCACCCACATCAGTAATATGAATAGGTCTTAATTCAGCGTAATGATAAGACGAAAGCGGACGGCAATTTGCATCACGTGAATTGGCCGCTATCTGTATAGTCGAAGGTGTTCCTTGTCCAGCGTCAATTACTACAGGAGAATGGTCAAAACGCGTAGTTTCATCATTAAATTTAAGCTGCACAATGTCTCCTTCCTGAATTTGCGATAACGGAACTACCACCGCTCGCGGACCCGCTCCTCTATTTGTCGTAAGAAACCTGTAAAATTCATCTACTCCTGTCCATGAGGGTGTCCTGTTGTTTAGTGATATGTAATACCAGCCATATGTAGGGGTATAATTCATAACACCGCTTCCGGCATAAACACACTGAGAAGCAAAATTTGTACAGTTACCGCCAATCTGTGAAAAATCATAATAAGCAGGATTGCGGCCATATGCCCATTTCCGCGCATACGCGACTGCCGCCGCTCTGTTATACTCCATAAAATATCATTCCTTTCTTTATGTTCTCTCTATATAATATGGAAATATATTTTTTATGTTAAGTTTATCTCTATAATCTGCTTATTATATAATAAAATAATATCCAATACATAAACTAAACTTTAAACATTGCTATAAATGTTTATTTTTATTGTAAAAAACACCTGCAAGACCTTGCTTTACCACAAAACAAAAAGAGGACGCTATGCGTCCTCTTAATTATTTCTATTCAATCAGAATAAATCCCAAAGCTGTGAAAGTATTGTTGCCGCCTGTGCTCTTGTAGCATTAGCCTTCGGCTGGAAGGTTAATCCCTTATCAGTATCAATACCATTAATAATACCAAGAGCCACAGCATTCTTAACATCCGCGGCAGACCATGCGGCAATATCACTTTCGTCTATAAATCCAGCTTCCGCTCCCGCTGAGACATCAATCTTTTTATATACAGCCGCCTTCGCTACCATTGAAGCCATTTCTTCTCTTGAAATCGGCGTATCAAGGTCTGAAACTGATGCAACAGCAATATTTTCATCTATAATATTTGCAGCCTTTGCAGCCGTTACAAACTTAGCAGCCCAATGACCTTTCTCATCCTTTGTTTCAAGTTTAAGAGCCTGAGCGATAAGTGTTACAAACTCACCCTTTGTTACCGTGCCATCCGGCCTAAATGTGCCGTCATCATAACCATTGATTACACCAGCCTTATTCATCTTTTCAATATATGTTTTACCCCAATGCCCTTTAATATCTGAGAACAATTCCGAACCGGAAGATGTTCCTGAACCTCCTGCTGGAAGTAATGCTTCGTCAAATGCTTTCGGTGTATACTTATTTGCAACGAGCTTAACATTTGCTGCTGGCTGAGTTGTATACTGAGAGCCTTCAATGGCGTCATTCATATACCAGCTTACATGAGGAGGCTGGTTATAGCAGTTCGTATCTGTAGCAGATGAGTTTCTGTAAATATCGTCATGAGCAAGTGTATAGAAATTATAATCCGTTGCATACGGTGTCTCATAAATTCTTAATGAGTAATCATATACTGTGCTTGTAAGTTCAACCTCTACATCCTTACCCCAGTCGCCCTTAACTGTCATAGTCTTACTTGAAGGATGCTCGCCTGTTATAGCATAAGATACAATTTCCTCTCTCCAGTCACCAAAAAGATCCGCCTGTAAATTAGGATTACCCTTTGTACTGTTTATTGAATGTGAGCCTTCACCAACAAATACTTCCTCAAATACCTTTGTTTCATCATTCCATTTAGTAACAGTAATTTCCTTACCTGCTCCCTTATAGTCCTGAAGCTCATCCTGAAGGTCACCTGTCCAGTAAATTCTGCTGTTCATTGCCGCTTTCAGGTCAGGAAGCTCATTTCCCTTGTTGTCCCAATAGCCTGATGAACCTGCTCCCCACATTACATACCATGTATCACCGTAACCGATATTTGCTATCATAGCACGGCCCGTATCCTTAATACCATTATGGATTTGATAATATTCACCTGTTTTTGCATTCTGAAGCGTGATACCCCACTGATGCTCCGTTTCACTTGCTCCGCCTGAAGCAGCCGCATTAGAATTTTTAAATACAGTCTTATCTGTAATAAATGGTGAAAGAATGCTTCCGTTTAACACAAACGGCGCGCCTCCTGCAGCATAATCCTCATGAGCTTTCATAAATTCGAGGCCTTCCTGTGTCGGGTCAAAATCACCCAAATGCATAGCGTCACCATGCTCCTGGAATGTACACCACAACACGGACCCGTCATGGTCCCATGTCAAAGCTCCGTAAAGAATTTCATCTTTACCATCACCGTCAACATCACCTGCTTCAATCTGATGGTTACCCTGACCTATATACTCATTTTTATCACTGTCCGCCGTATCAAATGACCAATCCATGCTCAGCTTTCCATTCTTGAAGCTGTAAGCCGCACATCCGGTACGTCCGTTAGGTGTTGAAATATTCTTACCATAGTAATATCCGCGGGCAAATACAGCAGACGGAGTCTGTCCGTCAAGATACGCAATCGTTGAATTATATCTTTCCGAACGGTTACCGAAGTCATCACCAAAGCTCAGGCTGGCAGTCATTGAACCAACGCTGTTGTTCGGAAAATAATCAATTGTATCAAGAGCTTTGCCTGTCTCACCGTCAAAGCAGGTTACATATAATGGACCCTGAAGATTTTTTCCGCCGTTCATAGCTGCCCAGCTATGCTCATACGTATCACCCTTTGACGCGTCACCGATTATATTACCCTGACCATCAACCGTACCATCAGCAGTTCTTACCATAACCTCTGCTCTGCCGTCACCGTCAAAATCGGCCACATTAAGCTGTGTATCATGCTGACCGGCACGAATATTATAGCCCATGTCAATTCTCCAAAGCTGTGTACCATCCAGCTTGTAGGCATCCATATAAACCTTGCCTGTCTGTCCGCCTGAAGCAGCATCCTTCGCGTCTGACGGATTCCACAGCATAACGATTTCATACTGACCGTCACCGTCCAAATCGCCGTATGTCGAGTCACCCGGTGTATATGAACCCATATAAACACCGTTTCTATCCATCCGAACAACATCGCTTACAGGTGTTTCGCCAAGAGGAATATCCAGATAGCCCTTTTCCCAAACGCCAACACTGTCTGACATCTGTCCATTCGCAACAACTGTATACTTATCATTTACACCGCCTGAAGCGTCAACAAAGTTTGTCACCGCGCCTTCATTAATTTTTTCCTTATTTCTGTAAAGAGTAAACACTGTATCAGCTGGTTCTGTTGCAAGTCTTCTCCACGAAACAAGCACGCCATCGCCTGTTTTTGTAGCGACAACTCCTCTGTCCAGATTTTCCATGTTTCTTGTAATAGCGCTTCCGGCAAATGCGCTGACATTTACCGGCACAGCAATACCGCAAGCCGCAACCTGTGCAAGAACCAAAGAAAAAATACCTAGTTTCTTCAGATTTATCTTTGAATTTTTGAACATTTTGTTATCCTCCCTCTGATATTTACATATCACATTTTTATGTCGTACTAAAACCAGACATAATAACTATTACTTATATAATAACATATTTCTCAAAAATTTTAAAGTGTTTTTCATAAATTTGATGTATAATTTACAGTGTTTTTTGTTCAAAATGCGATTGACCGAATACATTTCAGCCAACCGCACTTTTATCAACTATTCGAGAATATATACAACACAGCTTCTTCTTCCAAATGCTGATGTATTAGAATCATAGCACAAATCTATTTTATTGCCCTTAATCGCGCCTCCGGTATCCTCCGCGCTGGCAACACCATATGACCATGACCCATCAGGTGATGTCACATAAACTTTTGAACCTAAAGGTATTATATTAGGGTCAACCGCTGCTATTCCATATCCTAAAGGATTTCCCATTGCTGAAACCGTATAGCCACCGTTTTCTGACGGAGCCGTCGAATAGGCTGTTGCCGTCATTGTAATTTTTTTCTTATATCTATATCCATCTATTGTTCCGCTGTTATCAATCACCTGAGATACGTCTTTTTTCTTTTCTAAAGCAGGCTTTTTAGTTCCGGTTCCTCTCGCAATCACCTTATTTTTTGCTTCGCGCATAACTGTTTCATTTATTATCTTTCTGGCGGCCTCATTTCCATCCTGATATGTAACCTTATATTCAATTTCTTTTATGCCATCCCATCCCTCGTCAATAACTTGTTCTTGTCCCACGAGTAAGTCATGGCTGTCCACATAGTCAACGCCTCTTTGTATAGCTTCTGTCATAACTTCTTCCGTATGACTTATAGATACAAGCTCAATAGTATCGCTGTTTGCAAGACTATCACCATTTGAGGACACCATATCGTATTCACCAGGTATATATCCCGCTTCAACAAGCGCGTCTGTTATATCAGCCTTCGTAACTGTAACAATTTCCTCACAATTACCCGTTTTAATCTTAACACGTTTCCCCCGTTTAATTACAATATCCTCGTTATTTGAAACAGGTTTTAGAGTGGAAACATTCAACCTGTCCTCATCACCTATATCAAGACCATGCTCTTCAAGCACATCCTCGACACTGGCACTTCTTGTCTTTATCTTTCTAGATTCGTTCTTGCCTTCAAATTCGTTTATCTCCGTAATGGTTATCTCTTTCGCATAGGCATTGTAAACAGTTCCCGTTACAATAAAGGTCAGTACAAAAAATGCTGAAACTGCCGCAATACACCGTCTGCGTCTCAACTTAAGCTTGGCTTGTCTCCTTTGTTCACGTTTTTCACGCATTTCAATAAGAAGTTCCTGCTTTGTCTTTTCATATGTAGCCATAAAAAGTTAAACTCCTTTCATCACTTATCGGTTAGTATACTACAAAATTGTTACAATGTCAACTTTTTATTACATTTTTATTACAAAATAGTTTCATTTGTTTCAT
>CAJUFV010000183.1 GCA_910585795.1 uncultured Clostridia bacterium
TATATAATTCCTATATTAAAATTAAATTGACTTTCGTGGTACTATGATTATAGCACACTTTAAGACTATTGTAAATATATTAAATAATAAAAAAGTGCGCCGCTCAATAAGAGAAACGCACTAAAAACGCGATACTCTTACTGTCTGCGAAAACAATTTTTATACTTTCCAATATACATTTAACATATGGCATAAAGTATTAAAAAAGAGTACGCATTTTTATCATAGGACAAAAATGACTACTTTATGCCAAGAAAAATTTGTACACAAAAAAGCTGTTAATATAAAAATTGTTTTCGCACTTATAAATATATCATAAATTATGCTTATTGTAAATACTTTGAATAAAAAAAGGACGGTTAGAAGTCAAAAATTAAAGGTTTTGGTATAAGTATATTAGTTTAACACTTTGTTAATTGCAATAAAAATATGACTTTTGAAATCAATAAAACAAAAAACCTTTGTAATTTCTTTTACAAAGGTTTTTATAATTTTTATGTTAATTCCTGATACATTTTCATCAGTTCGGCAACGCATTGGCTTTCTGTCATAGTTTTTACATCAAAGCCATATGCCTGCATTACCGCCCTGTCATTCGCCTGATGTGCCTTGCGTAATTCAGGAGGCATTGTAAGCTCATCATACAAGTCTGCTAAAGAGCTGTCAGGATATAACGCTCTTGCGTCTAAAATAGCTTGTGCGGTTTGTTCGATTTTTTTCTTTTGTTCATTTGTCGGATTACACCACGGAAAGTTATTATAAACTATTGTGTTTGAGTAACTATAATCACTTTTTAGTCGTCCTGCAACTGCTCTTGTCCACGCCATATGTACATTTGAGGTTAATATCCCAAAGTGATATAACGTAGAATCAGACATTATAAACAGTTTATCGCCCGGTATAATATCACTGGACAAATAATCTATGGGAATATATCGACGATTTTCTGATGATACCTTGGGCATGGCAATATAGTTATTTTTACATTCAATAACTGTTGCAAATAAAGTAGGTGTCTCTGCTGCCTTATAAGTATTAACACGATTACTTGCTAATCTAAACTCCTTCACCTTTTGCACTCTTTCCATAATGTAATGACATTTTTTCAATTCATTAGGATTAGCTCCTACAAGCCATATACAGTATCTTGGTTTTCTATTTATAAAATCTTTTCCCATCATATATGGACGAATAAAAGGCTTTGCTTGAGGCTCTTTTAATAATATTTCATTTTTTTCTTCCTCTGTAATAATTAAATTTCCATCATCTATCGCCTGACCTCCAAGCATAATAGTTGGAACTTCTGAAATAGGTGTTTGTTTTTTTGTTATAAAAACATTATCCGCTTCAATTAGATAACCATTAATGTTATTTACAATCTGCGCCCTATCAGACGAAAATAGGAGCTTGTGTTTTTTATTCGGAGCATTACTAAAGCCTACAATAACACAGTGCACATGAGCCTTTATACTCGCTTCGCTGTCCCATCGGAATGTCTGATATGCAAAATCAATATGTACTCCCGACTCAAATAGTGGTTTCCATAGATTAGCGACAGCTTCTCCCTGCGTTACGGAATTGGTAGACACTAAAGCAGAACGGATAAGCGTTCCATTCATAAGCTCTGCCGCTTTTTTATACCAACAGGATACATAGTCAAGATTACCTGCATTTTTCCACTTCGGAAAGACTGATAGTAAATCTTCTTTCTGCTCCTTGCTCATAAATCTTGCGCCCACAAATGGCGGGTTTCCCATAATATAATTCAATTCGTATTTCGGAACAACCTCATTCCAGTCTATGCGGAGCGCGTTTCCTTCCGTTATGTTTGCATTAGTTTTCAGCGGCAGAAACTCAATAGCGGTGTTGACAATGGCTTCCGTTTCCTTTATCATCTGGCTTTCCGCAATCCACAGAGCTGTCATCGCAACAGTAACCGCGAAGTCGTTTATTTCTATTCCGTAGAACTGCCTGATTGATACCTTTATAATATCGCCCGAATCAAAAACTATCTGATTTCCGTGTACCAACTCAATAGCCTCGTTTTCTAATCTGCGCAGTGAGAGGTACGTTTCGGTGAGAAAGTTTCCGCTCCCGCAAGCAGGGTCAAAAAACTTCAAGCCCGCAAGCTTCTCTTGAAAAGCATGTGCTTTTTCTGTGCGTATCTTTCCGACCTTGAGAGCCTTTATCGTCTCGAACTCCGCTTTCAGCTCGTCCAAAAACAGCGGGTCAATAACCTTATGTATATTTTCAATAGATGTGTAGTGCATTCCTCCGCTTCTGCGCGTATCTGGATTTAGTGTGCTTTCAAACACAGCTCCGAATATTGTCGGGCTGATGTCGCTCCAGTCAAAATCCTCGCTTGCGTTGTGCAGAAGCAGATTCACGATTTCCTCCGTAAACATCGGTATTTCTATTTCCTCGTTGGCGAACAGTCCTCCGTTTACATACGGGAACGCAGCGACATCCGCTTTCAGATACGGGTCGCGCTCCTCTATTTTTGTGTCTAACACCTTAAACAAGTCAATCAAAGCTCGGCGCGTATCCTCACAGCTATATTTCATAAGGTAGTCATGGAACATTGTGTGTGTTCCGAATATGCCCGCATCTTCAGCGTAAAGGCAGAATACCAAGCGAACGCATAGAATGTTAAGGCTCTTCAGCGTTTCCTCGCTGCCGGGATTTATATATTGCTTCAGAAGCGCGTCGTACAGCTTGCCGACAAGCTCGCCCGCCTGCATGGATATTTCCATCTCACGCTTGAGGCTCACATCGCCTGTCTCAACTAAAAATTTAAGTCTGTAATACTCCTTCGGTAAATTCTCAAGCAGAATTTCTTCCGGCTCTCCCATAGGCTTTTCCATATCGTAGACCAAGAAAGACTGAAAGTTACAGGTAACAATCCATCTCGGCCGCTCCGAATACGGAAGCTCCGCGCTGTATCGCTTCGCCTGCTGAAACGGAGTCAAAAGGCTCCCGTCCGACTGCTTTATCGGCTTTTTTAAATCCTTGTTCAAGCCTTTCTGCTCTATCATAACATGGGTGCTTTTAATAAAACCGTCAATAAAACTCGTATGGTCGAGCTTCACTTGATTTTCAAAGGTTATAAACTCGGATACATTTTCAACTCCGAGTACGTCCTGAAGCAGAGAAATCCAAAAAATCTGTCCTTCGCCTTTTTCGTAGCCCTTGCCTTTCCAAAAGTCTGCAAATTTTTTAGCGGCTTTTCTCTGTTCCGCATCTGTCATAAATATTCCACCCCCATTAATGTATCGTCCTGTTAATTAACAATATTTTGTAGTATTAATATATCATAAATACTATTGGAGGTCAAGCAAAGCAGTTAATAACCCAGAAAAGAACATTATTTCTCATACATAACTATACCCTTACGTTTATTCACTTTTTACATTTTTTAGTTAA
>CAJUFV010000184.1 GCA_910585795.1 uncultured Clostridia bacterium
ATATGATAAAATAATCCTATAAAACTATTATTAACATCAATGATTGGAGGAATACATAATATGAAAAATATTATAAGTGTCCTGTCTGCTATATCAATAGCCTCAGCCTGTCACGTACCGGCTTTAGCTCAGAAATTTACTCCCGCAGACTGGGCGCAGTCAAGTTTTGATAAAATGATTTCTATGAAAGCTCTTCCTGACGATATTTTGTCACAGGATTATACTACGAGCATAAGCAGACGTGATTTTGCCGAGCTTATACATTATTCATATAATGCATTTACAGGTGAAAATTTTGTAACTGAAAGCTCTCATAAATTTGATGATATGCCAATGGAGGACAAGTCCGTTTCCGCCATGTATGCTATGGGAATCATGCAGGGTGATGAAAATAACGAATTCCATCCTAATGATAACATAACCCGCCAGGAAACAGCCATTGTCATCAGCAATTTTTATAAAGTACTGAATGACAGTCCACTGTCCATTGATACATCTATTCTTGACAATTTTCTGGACTGTAATCAAATCGCACATTGGGCACGCGATTATGTGGCATCTGTAGTAAAAGCAGAATATATGGGAGATTATGACGATGGAGAATTTCATCCGATGGACAATGTAACAATCGAGCAGGCTGTGGCTATGATAAGCAGAATGGATAACCTGCATGATAAAAAGCAAGCTGTATCTGATTCTCAGCCTGATAATACAGTTTCTAAACCAAATAATAGCAGTTCATCCAGTGGCTCATCTGGCAGTTCAGCTTCTAAGCCTAGCGGTGGCGGCTCATCCAGTAGCTCATCCGGCGGTTCAGCTTCTAAGCCTAGCGGTGGCGGCTCATCCAGTGGCTCATCTGGCGGTTCAGCTTCTAAGCCTAGCGAAACTATACCGCCAGCTACTCCTACTCCAGAGCATACGCCTCCCCCTCCTAATGACAACATTTCTAAACCAACTGATTCAAATGAAAACGCAAACTATACTCTTGCCGCAAAATGCTTTGCAAAAGATAAATTACTGTCAATCACGTGGAATAAAATTACAAATGCCGGCGAATACACTATAACTGTTACAGAAAGCCGTAATCACAAACGCAGTGGCGATATCGAACCATACACAAAAAAATATACAACAAGCAATACTTTTATAGATATTCCATCTGCTCCCGGACGCACTTATAAAATCACAATTGCTTCCGGCAATATAAGCGACAGCATAGAATTTGTCACGCCAAAAATATCCAACGACAAAACGTATTTTACGCTTCCAAACACTATGGAAGAAGCAGAACTGCTCATGAAGGAAATTGAAGTCAATGTATGGAAAATAAACAGCAGAGGTGAAAAATACGCCTCAACAACGTCATTCACTGTTCACAAAGATATTGCTGATATTGTATATGATGTTTTTCAGGAAATTTTTGAGGGAGACGAGAAATTCCCTATATTATGGGTAGGCGGATATGCGTGGCGCGGAGGCAAATCAGAACATAACTGGGGCATGGCGCTGGACATAAATCCTGACCAGAATTATTGTATATATACTTCGGGTGCTGTTGTGGGAGATTTTTGGCTTCCATATGAAAATCCATATTCAATCACTCCTTATGGTGATGTTATAAACGCTTTTGAAAATCACGGTTTCACATGGGGCGGCGACGCGTGGAGCGGCAATGTTGACTATATGCATTTCTCCTATTTCGGAACATAAGAAATATTTAATAACATATAAAACGGACTCATAAGAGTCCGTTTTATATGTTCATCTATTTTATTTTTTATGCCATATGATACTTTTCAGCCTGTTTATTGAACATATCAGCATACTTACCTTTCATACTCATAAGCTCATTATGTGTCCCCTGCTCAATGATTTCTCCGTTTTCAAGCATTATGATTCTGTCAGCCATGCAGGTAGTTGATAGTCTGTGCGATATAAATATAACGGTTTTATGTTCAGACATCGTCATCATTATCTGATTAAGCTTATATTCGCTTATCGGGTCCAGCGCACTTGAAGGTTCGTCAAGTATTACACACGAACATTTCTTTGCAAAAATACGCGCAATCGCGATTTTCTGCTCCTCACCTCCCGAAAGATTTATTCCTTCATCCGAAAATTCACGTGTAAGAGGAGTATCAATCCCTCTTTTCAGCCTTGCGAGCTTATCCTCAAAACCGCTTTGATTAAGCGCATTCACTATATCGGTACGTCTGTTGTCATTTACAAAATTCATCTCAACATTTTCCGCAACAGTTCCCGCAAATACTTTATAATCCTGGAATACCGAACCAAACACACCTCTGTAGCTTTTAGTGTCATATTCTCTTATGTCCTTACCATTCATACTTATTTCACCTTCAGTAACATCATAAAGACGCATTATAAGCTTTACAAGTGTAGATTTGCCAGCGCCATTATAACCGACTATAGCCACCTTCTCATATGGCTTAATATCCAAATTAATATTTTTAAGACTGTACTTATCTGCGCCCTCATATTTAAACGATACATTCTTCATTGAAATAATTGTCGGTTCATCAGGCGCAGCTATACCCGACTGACACTCAATTTTCGGCCTATACGCTAAAAATTCTCTAAAATTATCAACATATAGGCTTTGCTCGCCCATATCAGTCAAAACATTTATAAAGTCGACTGCACGATATGCAAAATTCCATACCGCACCTGTGAGTGATGCGAGCTCGCCGAATTTAAGAGTCTTTCTAACAAGGGTTTTAAAGCATAAATACGTATAAATAAAGAAATCAAGAAATCCGTCTGTGGACAATGAAACTATTATCCACAAAACCGTTATTTTTTTACCTGCCTTGTTATTGATTTCCCATATGCGTGACATTGTGTCCTTAAGACGCTTAAATAATGTTTTATGCATGTTGCTGAGACGTATTTCCTTTGCATAATCCGCAAGATAGAATACGCGCGTAATATAGTCTCTCTCTCGCTCGTGCGGCTTTGCTTCAACATGCATTTTATATCTCAGCTTTATTATTATTGAATTCAATACAAGTCTTATTAATATCAATACCGCGGCAAACAACATAAGCACAACATCATTAGCAATCATAAATCCGCCGAAAAATATTAAATCTGACAGTCTTGCTACAAATACACACCATGAATTATACATCTCACCCATTTTTTCATCCGCCTGTGAGGCGGCCCATACAAAATCAGTATAAAATTTTGGTGTTTCGTAATATATCAAATCCATTTTTCTTGCCTGTTCAAATACAAGCTTTTTCATTCCCGCTGTAAGTTTTACCCAACCCATAGCAGAAAGATATTCCGCGCTTATTGCTCCTAAAATATGACGCACAAGCATCGCCAAGCTCACAAATCCCAAAAATGTAAAAAGCTCCTTAAAGGATTTACCCTCAGAAAGACCATTAAATATGTATTTTATTGAATATGCGCCTGTCAGCATATCTATAAATGACACATATATACAGAACAGAAAGTTCACTATAAAATATACAGGCGCAAACCTAAAAAAATATTTCATCATAATCAGATGATTTGATACAATATATATAAATTTTTTCATCAACCCTTCCCTCCGCTTTCTTTATATTGTTTTGCCTGCATGCTAAACATTTCGGCATATTTGCCATTTTCTGACATCAGCTCCGCATGCGTACCCTGCTCAACAATCTCCCCCTGCTCCAGAAGATATATAATATCGGCATTAACGGCTGAGGAAAGCCTATGCGAAATAAACATTACAGTTTTATCTTCGCATGCTTTCAGCATATTTTCAAACATTTCATACTCGCTTATCGGGTCAAGCGCGCTTGAAGGTTCATCTAATATAGCTATGGACGACTGCTTTGCAAACACACGTGATACCGCTATTTTCTGGAATTCTCCGCCTGAAAGCATGACTCCCTCATCATCAAATTCTCTTGTAAGCTGTGTTTTCATAGCTTTTTCAAGACTGCGAACCTTTTCACCCAATCCGCTCGCATTAACAGCCTCATATGCAATCTGCTCGTCTATTTTATTTCTAGCCGGATAAAGCAGGACATTTTCTTCTATATTCGACGCAAAAATTTTAAAATCCTGAAATATTGTTCCGAAGCTATGACGATAATCAGATAGCTTGTAATCCTTTATATTAATACCGTCAAGCAGTATTTCTCCCTCTGTAACATCATAAAGACGCATTATAAGCTTTACAAGCGTGGATTTACCGGCTCCGTTATGACCGACAAACGCAACTTTTTGTCCTTCGAGTATATCCAGACTGATATTTTTAAGAGTTGGCTTTGTCTGCCCTTCATATGTAAATGATACATTTTTAAGTGTCAATCTATGCTTTGTATTTTGCGGTATAATTCCGTTTTCGTTTTCTGTTATTTTAGGCTTATACTCAAAAAATGTTTTCAGATTTTCAACATACAATCCGTTTTCTATAAAATATGACATATTCCATGATATAGAATAAATATTTGATTGAAGCACAGTAGCGGCATTCATAATAGTAACAACATCACTCAGATTATATACATGCTGTTCAATATATCTGAATATTATAATTCCCTGTGCCACAAGGTATGTACCAAAGCTCATAAACAGCTCACGCAGAACTCTCAGCCATGCTTCCATACCATAATAATGATGCGTTATTTTTAATGCCTGTTTTACAGACTCGTTAAAATGCTTTAAAAGCGGCAGGAACATATTTCCGAGACGCAGCTCCTTAGCATAGTCCTGCAAATATACCGTTCTTTTGACATAATCCTGTATCCTTGTCTGAGGTGTAGTTTCAACCATGCAATCATATTTCATTTTTGAACGCTTTTTATCAATTAACAGAGAACATATCGCGCAAACTATTACTATAGGTATTACAATTGGTTCCCACACAGCAATTATCACTATACTAATTACAGCTGTCACTACCGTACCGAATATGCGTCCGCATTCTTCAAGAATTTTCATACCACGCTGCAAAATTTCTGAGTTCGCACGCGTATATTTATCGTAAAATTCAGGATTTTCATAACAACTTAAATCACATTCAACCGCTTTCTCATACATTCTTTTCAACAGCATTTCATCTATTTTTAGCTTTACCTTGCGTCGATACCAATTCCAATACCATGCAATAAATACTTCTGTTAAAATTCCATACGCAAGCAGTAAAAATAGAAGCTCCATAACTTTTCCAAATTCTGTTCCGTTTTCTATTGCTTTTACGATAAAACGAAGCAGAAATACAGAATAAAACAATTCTCCCACACGACGAATCAACCAATGAAGCATTTCACATATTACTCCCCATGGACATTCTTTCCATATAAGATGCAGCATGTAAAAATTATTTTTAATACTTTTCACTTTATACCTCCTTGTATGTCTGTACTCTTAATCAAATAAAAACACACCATCCGAAAACGAATGGTGTGTAAATCAATGTAAATATCCAATTAAAACAGACAGTACCCTTTCATTTTCAGCATATAATCTCTAATTATAATATAATTTTTCATTGTACTGTCCTCCTTTTTATCATAATTTACCAATATTATATATTAACACAATATTAATGTCAAGCTATTTCTATCAAAAAAACATATTCTTTTAATAGTACAACCCCATATTATTTCCCAGATAAGTCCCTAATAACCTCTCCCGCTGCTATAAGTCCAGCTACTGCCGGTACAAATGCTATACTTGCCGGAATATTCCGTTTACTCTCTCCGCTTCTGCCATTATTAGCTTCAATCTGACTTTGGGCGTCAATCTTCGTCAATCCATCTGAAACTATAGGTTTTTCCTTCGAATAAACCACCTTTAATTTTTTTATTTCCCGCTTTTTCAGTTCCCGACGCATGACTCTTGCCAGAGGACAAACTGTTGTTTCATAAATATCCGCCACTTCAAATTTAGACGCATCCATTTTATTACCTGCGCCCATACAACTAATTACAGGAATATTCAACGCAGACGCTCTCATAATAATCTCCAGCTTACCTGTAACAGTATCAATAGCATCCACAATATATGAATACTTGCCCAAATCATAATCATCGGCATTATCAGGCATATAAAAGCATTTGTGAGTGTTAATAATAACAGCAGGATTTATAGACAAAGCCCTTTCTTTCATTACATCTACTTTATATTTTCCAACAGTAGATTGTGTAGCTATAATTTGTCTGTTAATATTGGTAATATTAACCTTGTCATCATCAAATACATCTATAGCTCCTACTCCGCTCCTGACCAGAGCCTCTACTGCATAACCGCCCACACCGCCTATTCCAAACACAGCCACATGAGCATTACTCAGCTTTTCCATTCCGTCTGAGCCTAACAGCATTTGAGTTCTTGTAAACTGCTTCGACATTTTTACCTTCCTTTATACGTAATATAAGTTTTAATATTATATAGCAATATCCAAAAAACAGGCTTTATACATAAGCTGTATAAAACCCGTTTTGGAGCGTCGTAACGATATTACTGTCGCCCATCACCTCGCCTATAAT
>CAJUFV010000185.1 GCA_910585795.1 uncultured Clostridia bacterium
AAATTTGTCCTGATTAACAACAGTTCTGTTTATACGAATTTTATCTGCGCTGTGAACGTCAACCTGAGCCATATACTGCGCGTATTCACGCGGCATTGTCGACGCCCAGCAGGAAGCCATACTCCTATAGAGTTCTTTGTAGTCTGGATTTTCCAGTCTTGACGCAATTTCAGTTATACAAGCAATCGCTCCCTGGTCCGCAACATTTTCACTAAGCGTAAGAGTACCGTTCATAGGAATTCCGGCTATAGCTTCCTGTCCGTCATAAAAGGCTGTCATTTTATCACACAAATTTTGAAAAGCCTTATAATCTTCCGAATTCCACCAGTCAGCGGCATTTCCGTTTTTATCAAATTTTGCTCCGTTATTATCAAACGCATGAGTAATTTCATGTGCGATAATATATCCTATTCCCCCAAGGTTTTGCTCATAGGATGCGTTTACATCATACATGGGCGCCTGTAGTATCGCCGCGGGAAAGGTTATGTCATTTGATGTTGGACTGTAACACGCATTTACCGTAAACGGATTCATTAACCATTCTGTTTTATCAACAGCTTCACCCTGCAGCAGGATAATTCTCTTTCTTGACGCATTTGCTTTATTTATTACATTTTCAAAATAACTGCCGCCTTCTTCTGCACTTCTGATTTCTACATTATCCATATCTGATTCCCATTTATCCGGATAACCTATTTTTATTTTCATACTATCAAGCTTATTAATGGCCTTCTCCTTGGTTTCTTTGCTCATCCAAGCATTATCCGCTAATCTTTCTCTGTATACTGATATTATATCCTGTACCATTTTTTCAACGTCTTTTTTTGCATCTTCAGAAAAATATTTTTCAGCATATATCTCACCTATATATTCAGGCATGAAATTCTGTACCAGAACAGCCGCCATTTCCTCATCTTCATATCTGCCTTCAGTTCCGATGAACTCCTGCGTAAAGGTATTTGCAGCATCTAAAAATTCCTGATTAAGCAGTCCGCTGTATGATTGAAGCAGCAAATATTTACCGTACGCTTTAAGTGTGTCTAAATTATCATTATTAAACTGTTTTGCGTATGCTTTTACCAATTCAACATCTGTTATTCCTATTTTATCCTCATAGTCGAATTTACTTTCTTTAAATATATAGTCAATATCTATATTAGCAAATATGTCCTTTATTTCCTGCATTGTAAACAGATTGTATACCTTATCAACATTGGAGTAATCCTCTGGATTCATCATAGAGACTGACAGTGTTTTTTCAAATTCATAGCAACTATGTGCCATAATATCGGCATTTTCCTCTGTTTCCCCGCTCAAAATAAATAGTGTTCTAATATATTTCAAATATGCTTCTGTCTGTTTTTCTGTTCCATTTGAATAAAAGTCTTTTGACATATCTGAAAAACTTATTCCAAATATTAAGGCATACCTTGTGCTATCCTTTAAATCAATCATAAGATTAAATCCCATATAGGGAATACTGCTTATTTCCTCCAGCATAACACTTTGTGCCTTTATTAAATCATCTGTTGTTTCCGCTTTATCAAGTAAATCAATATATTTTTTTAAAGGTGTAATTCCTGCCTTGTTTCTTGCGTCCATGTTAAGAATATTATTATAAAAATCAGTAATTTTCTGTTCCTTACTTCCCTTTATATGCTCACCGGAAGTAATTTCTTTTATAATGCCACTTACCTGCTCATTACTTTTATCAGTCAAATCATACAGTGTTCCCGCGCTTGTTCGTCCTGGCTTTATTTCCAATTTATTAAGCGCGTCTTTATTAACAGCCGCATAAAAATCATCACGCTCATTCGTGCCAAATAGTGAATACACACGCTTAATAAATAATTCCATCTCATGTTCTGTTATATACTCATCCGGAGAAAATATACCGTCATCCGTACCAGCCGCAATTCCTGCGTCAAATATATCCTTAAGCTCTTTTTGTGACCATTCTGGCAAATCTGTAAATTTATCCGCAGCCAATGCGGTTCTTTTATTATGTCCAACCAGCTCCGGAAGCCTTCCAAACGCTCGTCTAAGCATAACAAGCGCTTCCGCACGGGTAACATTATTCTCTTCATAAAGCTGGCCGTCCTCATAGCCCTGTATAATATCCGTAAGTTTAACACTTGAATTGTAGTCGTCCGCCGCAATTAAAAGCATTTGCGCCGTTTCTCCGCGCGTTATACTATTATCCTCCGCAAATACGGGTATATTAGTCATCATTGCCAGCACTAATGCTGACGCAAACATCTTTTTTATTTTCATAGTTATGACCATTCCTTTCCGCTGCGCTACAAGGCACAAAAGGTTATGAAACCAAAACAGTAGAGCAGCATTCCAAATTTTGTGTTAAAATGATACTTGAA
>CAJUFV010000186.1 GCA_910585795.1 uncultured Clostridia bacterium
AAATATATTATAATTATTTTTGACAAAATACTTTGATATTACAGCAGCACAGAGTATATATTTTGGATGATAATTTATGAGTTATGCAAGTTTTTCCTTGACAAAAGTAAGCGAAAATGAGATAATAATTAAATGGAGTAATTTTTCTTCCGAAATATCATAATGAAAGGGTGTGTATTGATGACGGCAATTAAAATAGCGGCTCTTGCGGTTGGCTTTGCCGCGTTGCTTATGACCTTTAAGGCGCGGTTTATAGTCAGTAAGATATTAAAAAAAGAGCCGATACAGGGAATGGTGCTGCGAGTCAAATACATTGCGCTTGCATTGGCGGTAATCGCGTTTTTGGCAGTAATCATTTCAGGAAGATAAAGGAGATAAAAATAAATGGAAGACGCAAAAAATATAGCAAAAAATATAGCAAAAAATTATAATCCGGCGGAGTTTGAGGATAAATTATATAATGAATGGATGGAAAAGGGATATTTCCACGCGGAAGCTGATGAAACAAAAGAGCCCTTTACTATTGTTATTCCGCCTCCTAATGTGACCGGACAGCTTCATATGGGACATGCTCTTGATGAGACCTTGCAGGATATTCTTATCCGTTATAAAAGAATGCAGGGTTACAGCGCGCTTTGGGTACCGGGTACTGACCATGCTGGTATAGCGACACAGATTAAGGTGGAGGCGGAGCTTCGTGAAAAGGAAGGTCTTACGCGCTATGATTTGGGACGTGAAAAGTTCCTTGAACGTGTATGGGATTGGAAAAAACAGTATGGAGACAGAATTATAAACCAATTGAAGAAAATTGGTTCGTCCTGTGACTGGGAAAGAGAACGCTTTACAATGGACGAGGGATGTTCTAAGGCAGTTAAGGAAGTATTTGTAAATTTATATAATAAGGGACTTATTTATCAGGGTTCTAGAATTATAAACTGGTGTCCGCACTGTATAACTGCGCTTTCTGACGCTGAAGTGGAACACGCTGAACAGGCTGGTCATTTCTGGCATATAAAATATCCGGTCAAGGACAGTGATGATTTTGTTATAATTGCGACAACGCGTCCGGAAACGCTGTTTGGAGATACTGCTGTGGCGGTAAATCCTGACGATGAGCGTTATAAGGACTTGATTGGTAAAATGCTTGTATTGCCGCTTGTAGGACGTGAAATACCTGTTGTAGCGGATGAATATGTGGACAAGGAGTTTGGTACGGGCTGTGTTAAAATCACTCCCGCTCATGACCCTAATGACTTTGAGGTGGGACAGCGGCATGAGCTGGAACAGATTAAGGTTATGAATGATGATGCCACAATGAATTTATATGCCGGTAAATATGAGGGAATGGACCGATATGAATGCCGTAAGGCTATGATAAAAGACCTTGAGAAGCAGGGACTTTTGGTAAAGGTTGAAGACCATAGTCATAATGTAGGTCAGTGTTACCGATGCGGAACAACAGTTGAGCCGATAGTCTCAAAACAGTGGTTTGTTAAGATGAAGCCGCTTGCCCAGCCGGCTGTTGACGCAGTTAAAAATAAAGACACAGAATTTGTTCCTGAGCATTTTGAAAAGGTATATTTCCATTGGCTGGAAAATATACGTGACTGGTGTATTTCGCGTCAGCTCTGGTGGGGGCACAGAATACCGGCATTCTACTGCGATGAATGCGGTGAAATGACCGTTACTAAGGAGAATGCCGCGGTTTGTCCGAAATGCGGTAAAGAAATGCGTCAGGACCCTGATACTTTGGATACATGGTTTTCTTCGGCTCTGTGGCCGTTCTCAACGCTGGGCTGGCCGGATAAAACAGAGGATTTAGATTATTTCTATCCTACAAGCGTGCTTGTGACAGGATATGATATAATACCATTTTGGGTAATGCGTATGATGTTTTCCGGACTTGAGCACACGGGAGAAGTTCCGTTTAAGCATGTGTTTATACATGGTCTTGTACGTGACAGTCAGGGCAGAAAAATGAGTAAATCTTTGGGCAACGGAATTGACCCGCTTGAAATTGTTGAGCAATACGGCGCGGATGCGCTGCGCTTTACGCTTGCAACAGGCAATGCTCCGGGCAATGATATGCGTTTCTATATTGAGAGAGTTGAAGCCAGCCGTAATTTTGCTAATAAAATTTGGAATGCGTCAAGATTTACACTTATGAATCTGGATGTGATGGAAAACAGGCTTCCGGATGTTCAGGATTTACAGCTTGAGGATAGATGGATTTTATCAAAGTATAATGATGTGGTTAAAGCTGTTACTGAAAATCTTGATAAATTTGAGCTGGGTATCGCCTTGTCTAATCTTTATGATTTTATATGGGAAAGCTTCTGTGACTGGTATATTGAGCTTGTGAAGCCGAGATTATTCGACAAGGAAAATCAGACTGCGAAAACAGCGCAGTATGTTTTGATATACGTACTGTCAAATACAATGAAGCTTTTACATCCGTTTATGCCGTTTATTACGGAGGAAATATGGCAGCATTTACCGCATGAGGGTGAAAGTATAATGATAAGCAAGTGGCCTGAATACAATGTTAAGCTTCATTTTCCGGCGGATGTGGAGAGTATGGAGCTTATTATGCAGGCAATATCAGCAGTAAGAAACCGCAGAGCGGAAATGAATGTGCCGCCGTCAAAAAAGGCCAAAGTAATCATTGTAACTGATAAGACTGATGTGTTTAATCAAGGAAACGCGTTCTTTGAAAGATTGGCGTCCGCCAGTGAAGCCATTGTAAGGAAGGATAAAGGCGGTGTTAGCGATAATGCGATTAATATGGTTGTTCCGTCAGCAGAGATTTATCTTCCTCTTGACGAGCTTGTTGATAAGACGAAGGAGCTTGAAAGACTGACTGCTGAAAAGAAAAAACTGGAAGGCGAAATAAAGCGTGTAGAGAGTAAGCTGAATAACGCCGGATTTGTAAGCAAGGCACCTGAGAAGGTTGTTGATGAAGAGAAGGCAAAGGGCCAAAAATACAGAGAAATGCTTGAGAAGGTACTTGAAAGCATTGAGGCGATGAATAAAATTTAATATAAAATTAATACAAGGGAACAGATAATTTCTCCGTAGAAAAATTATCTGTTCTTTTGTAAAAAAACAAGGGAAAAAAGTCAATAAAATTATGAAAAATTGCTCTTGAAAAAAATGTGACAATGTGGTATTCTAAACACTGATTTTGTTTGTTATTAAAATAACAAACAAGAAATATTTGTACATGGTGGGGGAACCCATGAAAAGGAGGCAATTTTAATGTTGGCGGCACAGATTTTAGCTGTTGTGATTTTTGTGGTAATGTTTTTACTTATTATCACAGAGAAAATTGAGCGTCATTACGTGACGCTTGCCTGCGGACTTTTGACGCTTGTCGTTGTGTTTGGGGCTTGTATGCATAGTATGGGAGCGATTTGGGAAACGCTCAATGTTCAGAATATTTTTACGCTTGGGTTCTGGTACAGCGCCGGAGAGGCGGCAGAGGAGTCCAGCGGAATTAACTGGGCCACGATAATCTTTATCGCCGGAATGATGATAATGGTTGAGGGTATGGCGAAGGCCGGATTTTTCAGATGGCTTTGTATGCGTCTGGCGAAGCTGGTTAATTACAAAACTACCGCGCTTTTTATAACATTTATGATTATGTCGGCGGTTATTGCCATGTTTATTGACAGTATAACGGTTATTTTATTCCTTGCGGCTGTTACGGTAGAGCTTGCGCAGCTTTTGAAATTCAATCCGATACCTATGATATTGTCTGAAATTTTCTGCGCGAATCTGGGCGGCAGCGCTACAATGTGCGGTGACCCTCCTAATATTATTATAGGCACGTCTTTGGGATATTCTTTTGGAGATTTTATTTCCAATACAGGTCTTATCGCAGGTATAGCTCTTGTATTTGTACTTTTCTATTTTTATATAATATTCCGAAAGGAGTTTTCAGGAAGAGGTAGAAAAGCAATAGATATTTCTTCATTGCCAAAGCCTGAAGATGCTATAGCAGATAAAAAAAGCTTTATAATAAGCACAGTAATTTTTGTTATTGCGGTTATTCTGCTTATCACGCATGCTCAGACACATCTGACAGTTGCTTTTATTGGTTTGTTCATAGCGCTTGTAACAATACTTACATCATTGAAGGATGCGAAAGAGATTATGTCAAAGGTTGATTATAAAACCTTGTTGTTCTTTATTGGTCTTTTTGTTGTTGTGGGTGGTCTTGAGCAGACTGGTATACTTACTGCGGTAGCGGATTTCATAGGAAAAATAAGCGGCGGTAATCTTATGCTGATGATTGCTATTATAATCTGGATTTCAGCATTTGCCAGCGCGTTTGTGGATAATATTCCGTTTGCGGCTACAATGATTCCGGTTATCAGCTCACTTGCGCAGACTGTACCGGGAGTTGACCTGAAAGTGCTTGCGTGGGCGTTGTCAATGGGAACAGATATAGGAGGAAGCGCGACACCTATTGGAGCTTCAGCTAATGTTGTCGGCACATCGGTAGCGGCAAAGGAGGGGTATCCTGTCGGATGGGGCATATACTGTAAAAAGGCTGTTCCCGCAACAGTTCTGGTACTTATTATATCGACAGTATGTATTTTTGTAAGATATTGTTAAGGAGGTTTTTATATGTCAGAGCAGTTAATTATTTCTATAGGCCGTGAGTACGGCAGCGGCGGTCATGATATTGCGGATGAGCTTGCGAAAAGATTTGGTCTTGATGTATATGATGTTAATATTCTTCGCGAGGTTGCGGTAGAAAAAAATTTGGACGCGTCATTACTGGAAAAGTATGATGAAGTACCAAAAAGACGTTTTATATCAAGAAATGTGCGTGGCTATAGTAATTCTCCGGAGGAGAATATTGCGAATATACAGTTTGAGTTTTTGCAGAATAAAGCGAAAAATGGAAAATCCTTTGTTGTAGTTGGCCGCTGTTCTGAAACTATCCTGAAGGATTATAAAGGTCTTATTACAATATTTGTTCTTGCTGACAGAGATGTTAAGATAGAGAGAGTATCAACTATAAGAAAAATGTCGGTAGCTGAGGCGGAAGCGACAATGAATCGTCATGACAGAAAAAGAAAAGAATATCATAATTATTACTGCACAGGTAAATGGGGTGACTCAAGAAATTACGATATTTCTATTAACAGCAGTAAGCTTGGGATAGACGCAACGGTTGATTATCTGGAAAGCTATATAAGAGCACGAATTGAAAAGAATAATTAATAACAAAAAAGCCGGTTTTCCGGCTTTTTTGTTATTATAAATTTGTAAGAAATATCCGAATAAATTTGACAAACAGATACGGCTATTGTATAATTTAATTAATGAGAATGATGGGGAGGATTTTGCTATGAACACTGAATTTGTGCGTTATCTCGAACGGCTTTCAGAAATGTATCCTACAATAGATGCGGCGTCAACAGAAATAATTAATTTGCAGTCAATTCTCAATCTTCCCAAGGGAACGGAGCATTTTCTTTCTGATATACATGGTGAGTATGCTTCTTTTTCTCATGTGCTTCGTAACGGTTCCGGAGCTGTAAGAAAAAAAATTGATGATGTGTTTGGGCATACGCTCAGTAAACGGGATAAATGTTCTCTTGCTTCCCTCATATATTATCCGCGTGAAAAAATTGATTATGTTAAAAGACATGATATTGATATGGATAATTGGTATAAAATTACTTTATATAGGCTTATTGAAATATGTAAGATAGTTTCTTCAAAATATACCCGCTCAAAGGTAAGAAAGGCGCTGCCGTCTGCGTATGCGTATATTACGGAAGAGCTTATAGCTGAAAAACCGGAAATTTTGAACCGCGGCGCATATTATGACGGGATTGTTAATACTATTTTGGAGGTTGGAGCTGCCGAAAAATTTATAGTGGCTATGGCGGAGCTTATACAGCGTCTTGTTGTTGACCATTTACATATATTAGGAGATATTTTTGACCGTGGAAGCGGTGCGGCTCGTATAATGGATAAATTGTGTTCGTATCATTCTCTTGACATTCAGTGGGGAAACCATGATGTTATATGGATGGGAGCCGCGGCGGGAAATACAACGTGTATTGCAAATATAATCCGTAATAGTGTAAGGTATGGAAATCTTGATGTTCTTGAGGACAGCTATGGTATTAATATGCTGCCGCTGGCAACATTTGCGATGACTGTATATGAAAACACTGATTGCTCATGTTTTGCTCTGAAGAAGTCTGTCGGACATGATACGGATACAAAGCTTGAAATAAAAATGCATAAGGCTATAACAATAATTCAATTCAAGCTTGAGGGACAATTGATTGCAAAGCATCCGGAATTTGATATGGATAACAGATGTCTGCTTCATAAAATTAATTTTGATAATAAAACTGTTGAGGTTGACGGTGAGATGTATCCGATGAAGGATACTGATTTTCCTACTATATCTCGAAAAAATCCATATGCGCTTACTGAGAGAGAGGCCGAGGTGATGGAGAAGCTTCGTTCGGCATTTATTAACTGCGAGAAGCTGCAAAAGCATACACAGCTTTTATTAAAAAAGGGAGGCATGTATAAAACCTATAACGGAAATCTCCTTTTTCATGGGTGTATGCCGCTTAATAATGACGGCAGTTTTAAGGAATTAAAAATTGACGGATGTACATACAGCGGTAAAGCGCTTTTTGATGTGTTTGAGGAGTATTGCAGAAAAGCTCTGTTATCGCTGGACCGTGAACAGCGGAAGAACGGTGGTGACATTCTATGGTATTTGTGGAATGGTCCGGATTCACCTTTGTTCGGAAGAACGAAAATGAGCACATTTGAAAGATATTTTATTGAGGATACGGAATCGCATAAAGAAAAGAAAAACGCGTATTACAGCTTGATAGAAAATGAAAATACAGCCAATAAAATACTTGAGGAATTCGGACTTGGGGATACAGGACATATTATTAACGGACATGTTCCAGTGCATCAAAGCGAGGGGGAAAACCCTTTGAAATGCGGAGGAAAGGTAATAATGATTGACGGAGGTTTTTCAAAGGCGTATCATAAGCTGACAGGTATTGCCGGATATACTCTGACATATAATTCTTACGGTTTAACGCTTACAGCTCATGAGCCTTTTGAATCGGTTGAACAGGTTATACAAAATGATAAGGATATAGTTTCAAATCAGGTTGCCGTACAGCAGGCATTCAATAGGATAGTAGTGGGAGATACGGATAACGGAAAAAGAATGAAAGAAAATATAGCCGATTTGAAGGAGCTTATAAAAGCATATAGACTGGGTACATTAAGTGAAAAAGAAAAATAAACAGTGTTTGTTTTGGAAAGGATTATATTATGATAAAGATATTATTTGTCTGCTATGGAAACATATGCCGAAGTCCTATGGCGGAGTTTGTTATGAAAGATATGGCGAAAAAAAACGGGATGGCGGATAGCTTGTATATTGCGTCTGCCGCTACAAGCACAGAGGAAATTGGTAATGGTGTGCATTATGGGACGCGCGGTAAGCTTAGTGAGTACGGTATTTCAACAGAAGGTAAAAAAGCAGTACAGCTGCAAAAGAGTGATTATGATAAATATAATTATATAATTGGTATGGATAGCATGAATATGCGTCATATGAAGCGTATGCTGCCGGAGGATAAGGAGGATAAAATACATCTGCTGCTTGATTTTACAGATAATCCGCGTGATATAGCTGACCCGTGGTATACCGGTGACTTTGATACTACATATAATGATATTCTTGAGGGATGTACAGCGCTTATGAAAATAATCGGCATGGAAAATAACTGATAATAAATAAAGGACACTAATTTAGTGTCCTTTATTTATCTTTGCTTATCTGTTTTCCAGCCGTCAATATAGCTGTCATGTATGGCTCGGAATAAACGCTTGCGTAAGCCGGGGTGCGCTTCTTTTTCCAGCCGACGGATAAGGTCTTTCATATATTCACGCTGTGTGTAGCCATCTGCCGGACATTCGTTGTGAATGACCGGAATATTATGATTTTTTACAGCGCCTCGAATATCGCGTTCCCGAACGTAAATCATAGGACGTATCTGATATAAATCCGTTCTGCTAAGGTAGGTCACAGGTGAAAAGCAATGTATTCTGCCCTCATGCATTAGACTTAGAAAGAATGTTTCAAGAACATCATCATTATGATGTCCGAGAGCGACCTTGCGGCAGCCGTTTTCTAGAGCAAAATCATTTAGAGAACCACGGCGCATTTTGGCGCAAAGAGAGCAGGGATTAGCTTCGTTTCGGATATCAAAGATTACTTCTTTTATATTTGTATATTTAACTTTAAATTCTACTCCCAGATTATCGCAGAGGGATTGTATTCCTGAATAATCAGATTTATAACCCATATCAAGCGTAAGGGCGGTAACGGTAAATTTTTTCGGATAGTATCGTGACAGTTCAGCGAGCGCGCGTAATAGCACAAGACTGTCCTTGCCGCCGGATACGCCTACGGCGATGTTGTCACCATCTTCTATCATGTTATATTCTTCAATAGCGCGTCTTGTCAGGCTGACTATTTTTTTCATACTATTTCACCGCCTTAACGGCTGTTGTCAGATTTACTTTGTTTGTGTAAAGAGCTTTGCCGACTATTACGCCTTCCACACCTGTTTTAACAAGTGATTTGATATGCTCAAGACTGCCAATACCTCCGGATGCGATAATATCGGCGTCAACCGCCTTTACCATCTCTTCCATTGCCGCTGCATTCGGACCGGCAAGAGTACCATCTGTCGAGATGTCAGTGTAAACAATTGTCTGTACCCCGATTGAAACCATTTGCTTTGCGAATTCAACAGCGGTAAAATTACTTGTCTTTTCCCAGCCCTCAATAGCGACCATACCATTTTTCGCGTCTATGCCTATCACAATTTTTTTACCGTATTTTTCAACTGCTTGTTTGACAAAATTACTGTCGGCAACCGCCTTGGTACCTATAATAACCCTGTCAACACCACAGGAAAGCTTTGCGTCGATGTCCTCCATTGTGCGTATGCCGCCGCCTGTCTGCACAGGCACATTTACAGCTTTGCATATCTCTTTAATTTTTTCTTCGTTTACGCCATGTCCTTTCAGCGCACCGTCAAGGTCTACTACATGAATAAATTCGCCGCCGAGAGACTCCCATTTTTTCGCCATATCAGCAGGGGATTCACCATATACAGTGACATCGGAAAATTGTCCTTTAAAAAGTCTGACACATTTTCCGTCTTTTATATCTATTGCGGGATAAATTCTCATTCCTCAATCAGCTCCTTAAATTTTTCAACAATAGTCATTATGCGCTCCTTTTCCATTTTCATGCTGACCTTGTTAACAACAAATCGCGCGCTTAGCGGACATACGTCTTCAAGCACATCAAGACCGTTTTCTTTAAGCGTTTTTCCTGTTTCCACAATATCCACAATTACATCGGAAAGCCCTACAAGCGGAGCAAGCTCTACAGAGCCGTTCAGCTTTATTATTTCTATTGTCTGTCCATTATCCTCCTGAAAATATTTAAGAGCGATACGCGGATATTTTGATGCTACCCGCAGATTTGTCATTTTGTGCAGCTTGCCTTTGAGACTGGCCGGACCGCACACGGCCATTTTACATTTGCCGAAACCAAGGTCAATCATTTCATATAGGTTTTTGCTGTCCTCAAGAAGTGTATCCTTGCCTACAATACCAATGTCTGCCGCGCCGTATTCAACATATGTAGGGACATCTGACGCTTTGACAAGGATAAATTTCATTTTATTAATTTCATCAGTGAAAATCAATTTGCGTGTTTTTTCTTTCATTTCGGAGCAGTCCATGCCGATTGATATAAAAAGCTCCATAGCAAGCTCCGCAAGTCTGCCCTTTGCAAGAGCAACAGTCAAGTATCTCATTAAATTACCCCCTTAAATCAGTGCTCACAGTCACAGTCGTGATGATGCTCGTGAGTACATCCGCAGTTAGTTTCTTCATCGAACATAAGCTCGCTGTCATAATAGCCTAAAAATTCATTTGCTGTAGTTGTAATTGTTTCATGCTTTGAAAAATCTTCTATTATAAGAGCGCCGTCGGGGTATACGCGCATTACCGCGCTGATATTTTTTCCTTTTGAGTAGTCAAGAGCGTCCTCATAGCTGCCGTCTCCGATATACATTTCGACAAGACATCCGTTAACACGAAGATTGTATGCTATGTCATATGCGATACCCTCGGCGTTGTATTCGGCAAATACCAGTGATGAAGAAATCTCATGTGTATTATCGCCGGACAGTACAGACATAAGCCGATTTATGCCTATTGCCGCGCCAACAGCTCCTTTTGGAGCGCCGAATTGACCCATAAGATTATCATAACGTCCTCCCGCGCATATGGGGAACCCAACTCCATGTGTGTAGCATTTGAAAATTGAGCCTGTATAGTAGTCAATGCTTTCAAGCATACCGAGGTCAATTGATACATATTTTTCAAAGCCGTATAGACAAAGAAGGTCATATATGCGTTTAAGGTTGTCAAGGGCGAGCTTGGAGGTTTCGTTAAGTCCCTTGACGTATGCTTTTTTAAATACTTCATTTCCGCCGAAAAGATACGGCAGCTCGATTATAAGGTTTTTAATTTCCTCATCAATATTCAGCTTGTCCGTGATTGATTTAATTCCTACAGAGTCCTTGGAATCAATTCTTTCACGCAGCTTTTCAATGGACTCCTCGTCAAGCTCTGCCTGACGCGCGAGCCCGTTGAAGAAAGAAATCTGGCCTATTTCCATAGAAAATTCTTCAATTCCGACCGCCATAATAGCTTCCATGGCGGCTGAAATAACCTCGGCGTCTGCGGCGGGGGAGTATGAGCCTATTAGTTCAATTCCGCTTTGTGTAAATTCTCTCTGACGTGCTCCCTGTGTTTCTTCAACTCTGAACACATTGCCTGTGTAAAGGTAACGCTGGGGCATGGAAGTGTCTGAAGCTTTTGTCGAGGCCATGCGGGCTATTGATGTTGTAAAATCAGGGCGAAGAGCAAGTATACGCCCGTGTTCGTCAAAAAATTTGAACATTGTTTCCTGCGAAATCTGACCGCCCATACCCTCATAGCAGTCATAATATTCAAATGTTGGTGTTTCAGTTTCTTTATATCCTATTGACGAGAATACGGACCATATTGTCGATTCAATATTTTTTTTGATAGTACACTCATCTGGAAGTATATCATTTACTCCATTTGGCGTATGTAGTTTCCAGTTAGACATAAAATTAATCCTTTCAGTGCATAATTACTTTAGTACAATAAAGTGATAAAGTTATTATACACGTAAAAATTGTTACTGTCAAGTATTATACTATAAATATTGAGTTTTGGCAATAAGAAATAAAGCGCCTTCAAAAACCATTGTTAAAAGACCTCAAAATCTATATTCCAACTGAAGCGGAAGCCGCGGACTTCAATTTACATATACTTTTCAGGCAAGATGTGTATCAAAAAACATTGATTTTTGGATAATTTATGTTATAATAAAAGTAATCATTTGTAAAAACTATCGGTAAACGTGACTTTTTCTCTTAGTTTTATATACTAATGATTTAAGAGGATAGTGTGGTAACTATGAGAAATACACTTTTTAATCCAGAAAGGAAAAAATAGAAATGAAGAAAAGAGTATCAAAAATTTTATTATCCTTAGTAATACTGTTTAATATTTGTGCTTTTGACGGTTTTGCGGAAGATAATATTAGCGTAACATTAAATGGTGAGGCTTTAACATTTGATGTACCGCCTCAGCTTATAGATAATCGCACAATGGTTCCGCTTCGAAAGATATTTGAGGCTATGGGCGCGGTTGTTGATTGGAATAACGATATACAAACCGTTACTGCGACAAAGGGCAACGAGAAGGTTATTGCCACCATCAACAGCAAGAATGTTTATATAAATGGCGAAATCAAAATTCTGGACGTACCGCCTATGGTTGTAAATGATAGAACAATGGTTCCGGTTAGATTTGTTGCGGAATCATTTGGAGCAAATGTTGACTGGAATGAATCTACTCGTACGGTTATTATTAAAACTAATCAATCAAACAATGTCTCTGTATTTAACATGCAAGAATTTATAAAAGGTTTTGAATTGGCAGAATATTCAAAGTATAATTCATCTGCGTCGGAGAACGGTTTAGGAGGTACGAAGATATACTTTTCTGCGGTTCTTGATAAGGTTGAAGTTGTTGATACAGATAATTCTATAGATGCGTTTGGTGGATATTTTACAGATAAGGATTCTAATAAATGGTTTGGAATGATGAGTACAGCATTAACAGACAGCTTAGATGATTATGCTAACTTCAAAGGAAAGGATTTGATAGTTTGCGGCATATATGAGGGATATTCTGAAAAACTTAAAATGCCGGTAATTCAATTATATAAAATGGCTGATATACATTCTGCTGCTGTCAAAACAGGCTTGGCTAAGATGATGGAAGAGCTTGATATAAAGACTGAGTCTAACGATTTAAAAACATCAAATGGAGATATAACTAAGCGAACCGATTACGATTTTTTATCTACAACAGGAATAGAAAGTTATCTTTATGAAAATTACAAAACATTGAATAGTGATATTGGAAAATATGATTTTAAATTTGAAGTTCATAATTATGGTTATTATTCTGAGGACTTTTGTATTGATGTAAGCGCGAATGGACCCGATTTAGGCTTGCTGTTTGAATATGATACTGTTACGATGAGTAATTACTCAGATTCGGAAATTGAAAAGGGTAAAGAACAATTAAAAGATTTCATGGAAAATTTGGCGGCTGATTTAATCGACAAAATTCCAAATAAAAAACTCACTGGTTCATATCACGATAGTTATTATCGTTATCCCAATTTAAAGATGAATTTAATTATAAAGAATTATTGTACATGGGCAAATTATGACCGTGGCAATAAAGATGACTCTGTTCGAGCGTCTGTGTTTAGATGGCTTCCTAATTTGGATGGCAGTCGTGAATACTAAATGGTATGCTTGCGTTATGGAGCGTATTTTAATAAACAAAATTGTATCTTAAAAATAAATAAACGGTTGTAAATGCCTGTATCTTAATTGATATGGGCATTTTTTTGTAAGCGAAAAACAAGCTATTTGATGAATAGAGAATAAAAAGCTGTTTTTATAGTTACATTTTATTAGTGCTTTCATCTTTTTTGACTTGGAGTATTTCATTATGGACGGCGTATTTTATCAAGGTATATACAACTAAAAACATTTATAGCATTATAAATAAAATGTCAATCTTGCAAAAAGTAATTGTTTTTGGTATTTTTTGGCGTTTTAATAATACGCTTTTCTTGACCTTCAAGAGTATTTATGGTATATTAATACTACAAAATGTTGTTAATTGGCAGGGCAGACACATTAATGGGGGTGGAATATTTATGACGGACGCGGAACAGAAAAAAGCCGCAAAAAAATTCGCTGAGTTTTGGAAAGGGAAGGGCTACGAAAAAGGCGAGGGACAGATTTTCTGGATTTCCTTGCTTCAGGACGTGCTCGGAGTTGAAAACGTGTCCGAGTTTATAACGTTTGAAAGTCAAGTGAAGCTCGACCACACGAGCTTTATTGACGGCTTTATTCCAAGCACCCATGTTATGATAGAGCAGAAGGGCTTAAACAAGGATTTGAAAAAGCCGATAAAGCAATCGGACGGGAGCCTTCTGACACCGTTCCAGCAGGCGAAGCGTTATAGTGCGGAGCTTCCGTATTCGGAGCGTCCTAGGTGGATAATCACCTGTAATTTTCAGGAGTTTTTAATCTACGATATGGAGAACCCGACGGGCGAGCCTGACTGCGTACTGCTTGAAAATTTACCGAAGGAATATTACCGGCTGAATTTTCTTGTTGATACTGAAAGTGAGCTTTTAAAGCAGGAAATGGAAATATCCATGCAGGCGGGAGAGCTTGTCGGCAAGCTGTACGACGCGCTTCTGAAGCAATATATAAATCCCGGCAGTGAGGAAACTCTGAAGAGCCTTAACATTCTATGCGTCCGTCTGGTATTTTGTCTTTATGCTGAAGATGCGGGTATCTTCGGCACACACACAATGTTCCATGACTACCTTATGA
>CAJUFV010000187.1 GCA_910585795.1 uncultured Clostridia bacterium
CTAACCGCCTCTATTATAAGCGTTACCTCTCTTATCTTTAACGCGAAAGGGAATCCTGCGGGACAGTTTTTAATGATTATATTCAGTATTATGTATGCGGTACTATCTTTTACTTTTACGTATTACGGAGAAATGATAATATATCTTGGTATGACAGCTCCTATGGCTGTATTCGCCCTCATCATATGGCTGAGAAATCCTTATAACGGGAACAAGGCTCAGGTACGGATAAACCGTTTAAAACACAAGGAACTGTTTTTTTTACCGGTTCTTACCGCTGTGGTTACGCTTATTTTTTATTTTGTGCTTAAAGCCTTTAATACAGCCAATCTATTACCAAGTACACTATCTGTTACAACGAGCTTTATAGCGGCGTATCTGACATTCAGACGAAGCGCATATTTTGCGCTTGCATACGCCGCAAATGATATTGTGCTGATAGTTCTGTGGACAATGGCTGCCATAAACGATATATCTTATTTATCCGTTATTATCTGTTTTATAATGTTTTTAATAAATGATATATATGGTTTTATAAACTGGGTAAAAATGCGGAAGCATCAAAAAAGAGGCTTTCCGCTATGAATAACAAATTACAGACGGAGGATTATATAATATGAAATTCAGAGAAATGAGACGAAACAAACAACAGCTTACTGAAGCCGAATGTATTGAAATCTTAAAAAGGAGCACATCCGGCACACTCGCTGTTTCAGGCGATAACGGCTATCCCTATGCGGTACCGCTAAGCTATGTTTATCATAATAACAGTCTATATTTTCACTGCGCAAAAAACGGACACAAGCTTGACGCTATAAAAGGCAGCAATAAGGTTTCTTTCTGCGTGATTGACCGTGACGAAATACTTCCTGAAAAATATACTACATGCTTTCAAAGTGTCATAATATTTGGCCGCGCAAGCATTATGAAAGACAATGAAGCAATTCTCAGAGCTATCAAGCTGCTTTCATTAAAATACGCTCCAAATAACAGTGATGAAAGCATTAATGAAGAAATTAAAAAAGGACTGCCCGCAATGCATATGGTGAAAATTGAAATTGAGCATATGACAGGAAAAGAAGCTATTGAGCTTACCCAAAAACGCGTAAAATAAGAGGTTATCTTTGTTAGATAACCTCTTATTTATATTAACGGCGCAACAAGACGCATAATATGTCCGATTATACGAGTAAAAATATTAAAATGCTTTACATCTTCCAGAGTTATTTTCTTTGATAAGCAGAGCGTATCATTAAAATCATGCTCAATATCTATAATAGCCGGAACATTCATCATATACGCGGCGCATTCATAATGAAGATAAAGACTGCGGTAATCATGATTGATTGTTCCAACAATTGCCCGTGTTCCGTCACTTACTGACATTTTCGCATGAACAAATCCGGGTGTATACTCATAAATTTCAATACCGACGCTGAGAAGTTCCTTATAATAGGTTCTGGCAAGATAAAACGCATAAGCCTTATCTGGTATATGCGGAAGAATAAGCTTCACATCAACGCCTCTCTGCGCGGCGTATTTCATGCTTTCGTACATTTCATCATCTAGCACAAGATAAGGCGTCATAATATAAACATAATTTGACGCATTGTCAAGATTATGTATATACGCTCTTTTTCCCACATAAACATCATCAAGCGGCGTATCTCCAAACGGAATAATATATCCGTCGCCGTCCGCGGAATATGTTTTAGGCGCATTTATATATTCTCCTCCGTCCGGTATCTTACCGTCAGCTGAATTAACATTCCACATTCCCAGAAACATTGACGTAAAACCGGCTGCCGCGTCACCGTGAAGCATAAAACCGGTATCCTTCCAGTAACCGAACCGCTCCTTTTTGTTTATATATTCATCAGCTATATTTATTCCTCCGCAAAATGCGGCTATTCCGTCTATAACAATTATTTTTCTATGGTCACGATTATTCTGATGTGTCGATAAAAGCGGCATTATCGGTGAAAAAATACGGCATTGTATACCATAATGCTCCAGCACCTCGTTATAATGACGCGGCAGTGTCGTAACACATCCCATGCCGTCGTACATAAGCCTGACCTCCACGCCCTGACGTACCTTCTGACGTAAGATATCAAGCACCTCCGTCCACATGCGGTCCGCGGAATTTATTATAAAAAATTCCATAAAAATAAACTTTTCCGCTTTAAGGAGCTCGCGTTTCATATCCTCAAACATTCTCTCTCCTGACGGATAATACTGTACAGACGTATTTGTATATACCGGAGAACCTCCGTACTTTGAGAGGTATCTCGCAAAGCTTTCCTCCCTTCTGTCGAAAAGGCTTATATTTTTCATAATTTCCCCATCCTGAACAAGATATTTTGAATTTATCTCCCGCGCGCGGTTATAATCATCCTTTATATTGCGTGAAACCCCTCTTGTTCTTGTGAAAAGATAAAACAAAACACCAAACACAGGAATAACAGCTATAAGAAGTATCCATGTCATTTTAAATGTCGATTCACTTGTACGGTTTATCTCGCAGATTATAAGCACAGCACTCAGAGCCGTGGTAAAGCCCATCAATGCCTTCGAGTAATCAGAAATCCATATGAACATTGCCACAAAAACAACAACCTGTAAAAGCAGCATTAAAAACGCGAAAAACTTATTTGAATATAAAAGTCTGTTAAGCTTTTTCATAAAAATCTCCTTTCCCCGTATTATTGCAGATATTATTTTAGTGACCTGATATATGCGAAGGTTTTTTTCTCGCCTTCCTTTTGCAGCATTTTCAGCCATCCCTCAAGCAGCTTTGCCGTTTCGGGATGCATATAATTTTTCGCGTTGCCTCTTTCAAAATATTCTATCGGATTATTATTTGTATATTTATCTCCAAGATATATTTTCCCTGCCGCGACACGGTCACAAAACATTTCCTTTACATATCTGAGCGGCATTTTTACAGGCTCAGCACGATGTGTGACAATATTATAATCCACCCAGTATTCAAAATGATGACGGTTTCTTCCCTTGTGATGCATCCATGCTTTTGAATATCCGTATGTACGCCTCTCCCCCTCTGTGGGACTCCGGTCGCCCAGATAAAATTTCGCACCGGGAAGAAATTCCGTCAGGCTGTATTTTGACAAGTCATGACGCAGTCCCTGCCATAAAATACCGCACCGCATACAATGATATATAACCTTATGCCGATGTCTTGTTATTGTCAAAAAATGCTTTACAAAATGCCGCATACCATTAAACTTCCCTTTTTTCTATAATATTTTATTATATCATAAATTTAAACAATTTACAACAGGCAAAAAATCTGTTTAAACAGTAAATTCTCTATAATCTAAAATACGCGGCTTTTACATAAATTGACACCAGCATGTTAATGTGATATAATGACAAAAAAGAAAGGATGAGTTTAATGAAAAAACAAATAATAAGCATTATTATGTCTCTGGCAATGATTGTATCGCTGATTCCATACGCTGCCAGTGCGGAAGAACCGGAAATTATCAGCTACAGCACAGCATTTGAAAACAGCAGCTACATATTCAATGTACAGCTGAATAATATTACAGACGATGGAAAACTTATTGCGGCAATATATAACCATGGTATTCTTACAGGAATCAGTTCAGAAACAATTGAAGCCGGAGAAACCTCTAAAAACGTCGCTGTTCCGTCAGTGGATGGAGATACCGCAAGCAAAATCAAATTATTTATATGGGACAATCTTAACAACATAAGACCTCAATGCCAAAGCATCACGGATTACAGCAAAATTGAGCTGTCCGCGCAGGATTTTGACGATGCAAGCTCTTTTCACGCCGATTCCGCTCTATACTTCTATCCGTCCGGACAAAGAGAAGAATCCGTTAAATATCCACTTGCAGACAGTTATACGGTATATGTAAACAACAAGATTAGCCAATTATCATATGACGAAATTATAGAATATATCTCAAACGGAGCTTCCTATGTTACTCTTCAGAAAGATTCTGTCACAGATTTGGCTTACAATGAAATTATGATTAATATGTATGCCACGGCAGTAGTAGATGAAGTAGTGCCAAAGTCTCCGCAGCTATATATTTATTTCAAAAACTATAGTCAAGGGGCTGGTTCAAGAATGACTATAAATCCCAATGATGATAATTACAGCTATTCCTTTAAATTAAACGGTGAAGAAATAGACCCTGCTGACCTTCAGCCATATGATGTTCTTACAATCGCGTATGAATATGACAACTTTGCACATTCGCCCTTCTACGAAGTTATAGTATCAAGAGACACTGTAAACAGCGTTAAATTTACAGGTGAAAATAATGATGTATATACTTTTGACAATAAGCAATATAAATCATCTATCTACATTGAGCCTTCAGCAGGAAACGATTACATTCTTTATCTTGACTGTTTTGGAAAAATCTCTTATATTACAGAGGATTATTCTAATAAGAAATATGGTATTCTGAAAGATATTTATAAAAAAGCAGATGAAAATTACTATGCTTCTGTTATAAATAAAGCCGGAATCGAAGAGGAATATCAGATAAATGAGGATAATCTTTCCGACTATAAACAATATCTTAACAACTGGACAGAAAACGGCGCTGAATATGACAATTCAGATGAATCGGAAACATCAATGCTGAATTTATATCCTGAACAGGTAATTACATACAATATTGATTCATCAGACATGCTTACTATTAATAATCATTTAAGAAAAACATATGCTTTAAACCGTATATACAACGCGCCGGAAAATAAACTTTCCTCAAATAAGCTGTCAGAATCCATTATTATTCTGGATATATCAAACATCAATAACAGCAATGAAATAAAAGTAATTTCACCGGATAACTTAATTGACGGCAACAGGTACAGTATGACCCTGTATGAACAGTCAGATGAAGACAGGACATATCAGTTCGCTTTGCTCACAGAAGGTGATGTGATTGACAATGAAAGCGAAGAAACAGAGCTTTATGAGGGATATGGAATTCTTGATAATATTTACAAAAAAGCAAACGGTAATTATTACGCCTATATCATTACCAACAACGGCAATGGTTTAGAATATAAATTAGATAAAAAATATGTTAATACTGCAAATACCGAGGATAATGACAAAATGTATTACACATCGTATCTGAACGGATGGACAGACTCCACTGACGGTTTTATTTACAATCAGCCGGATGATTTAACCACTGCAAAGCTCAGCCGGTATCCGCGGCAGGCTATCAGATACGCAGTATCCTCATTAAATAAAATCACTGTCAAGGAATTTCTAACAGGCGTTGAAATAGATGATTTATATAATGAAGCAGACGGCGCACTTGGCGCCGCGGCAATTTCAGACACTACTGTAATTCTTGATATTTCATGCGCGGACAGCAAAAATACTGTTAAATCTATTTCAAAGAATCATTTAGTTGATAACAACAGATATTTGTTTAATGTATACGGTAATTCTGATGCCAACGGAACATATCCGTTCGTTATAATTAAAGAAGCTCCTGTTACATATAATTCTGACACACAGCTTGCTGTTTTTAACAGCAGTGAGCCTGTCATATATGACGGAAACGAACATATGGCATACAATGTCTTTATTAATAACGAACGGCGTCAATTGATTATCAGTAATGACTATAATGCTCCGCAGCTGAACGATGGAGACCCGATTGTGTTTAATACAAACTCGTCAGGTGAAATTACCGACGTCAAGCTGTTGTTTAAGGATGCAAATTTACTAAACGGCAGCTCATACAAAGATATATATAAAAAAGCAGTTACAAATCATGAAACACTCCTGGCAGATGATATAGACGAGTTTACAAAGAATAATCTGTCAGATAAATATAATACCGTGCAGTTTAAATTTGGTGTTCTTGTAAACAGAAGCGGCAACACAATAACACTGGGTACAATTGATAAAAATGGCGGCGTTAACTATGATACTGGTATTGAAATGTATATAAATAATATGAATACTGTAATCTATAACTATGCCTTTCCGAATTATTCGAATCGATTATCAAATGTTCGTCTTGATGATACAATTGAATCCACGCCTAACGTTAAAAGCGCCTTATCAACAAATTTATCCGGTCAGGATATTCTCGACCTGACACATGATGATGTTATGGATTCCATAGTATTTGCTCTTGTAAGAATTAAAAATGATAATGAACCTCAGGAAATCTACATGATTACAAATAATAACTAAATTAAAAAGAATAAAAATGATATATAATAAACACATAAACAGGAAAGTTTTTGTGCAAAAGGAAGAATTAACAATAAAATGATACAAATTTAACAAATTTACTTGTATATTTTTAAATTTTGAGGTAAAATATAGTAAATGGGTACAAGTACACCCAGAAACAATTTATATATTTTTAGGAGGAATTCAAAATGGCAGTTAAAGTTGCGATTAACGGATTTGGACGTATCGGACGTCTGGCATTCAGACAGATGTTTGGCGCAGAAGGTTATGAAGTTGTTGCTATCAATGACCTTACAAGCCCTGCAATGTTGGCTCATCTTTTAAAGTATGACTCATCACAGGGTAAATATGAAAAGGCTGAAACAGTTTCAGCAGGTGATGACTCCATCACAGTTGACGGTAAGGAAATCAAGATTTACGCTTTCCCTGACGCTAACAATTGTCCTTGGGGCAAGCTTGATGTAGACGTTGTTCTGGAGTGCTCAGGCTTCTATACATCAAAGGAAAAGGCACAGGCTCACATCAATGCGGGAGCTAAAAAAGTTGTTATTTCCGCTCCAGCCGGCAATGACCTTCCTACAATTGTTTACAATGTAAACCACGACACATTAAAGGCTGATGACACAATCATTTCAGCTGCTTCATGTACAACAAACTGTCTGGCTCCAATGGCTGACGCGCTTAACAAGTACGCGCAAATCCAGTCAGGTATCATGTGTACAATTCACGCTTACACAGGCGACCAGATGACTCTTGACGGTCCTCAGAGAAAGGGCGATTTAAGACGTTCAAGAGCTGCCGCTGTAAATATTGTTCCTAACTCAACAGGCGCTGCAAAGGCTATCGGTCTTGTAATTCCTGAGCTTAACGGCAAGCTTATAGGCGCTGCTCAGAGAGTTCCTACACCGACAGGCTCAACAACTATACTTACAGCAGTTGTTAAGGGTGATAACGTAACTAAAGACGGTATCAATGCCGCAATGAAAGCTGCTTCAAACGAGTCATTCGGATACAATGTAGATGAAATTGTTTCATCAGATATCGTTGGTATGAGATATGGTTCATTATTTGATTCAACACAGACAATGGTTGCTGAAATCGGTAATGGTCTTTACGAGGTACAGGTTGTTTCATGGTATGATAACGAAAATTCATACACATCACAGATGGTAAGAACAATCAAGTATTTCGCAGAGCTTGCGTAATTTTATTAATTATAGAAAATAACGGCTTATAAATAAGCCGTTATTTTTTGCTCAATTATTATTTACAGCTTTA
>CAJUFV010000188.1 GCA_910585795.1 uncultured Clostridia bacterium
GATATAATTATAAGATAAAATGACTATTAATGTGTATATTTGCATTGACAGTTAAATTTAACATGAAAGGCGATGGAATGATTATGGAAGAACTTCTAACTATTTTGGACAAAGAAAAGGGTAGTATATCGCGCGCGAAGATAGCGCAGATGCTCGGTAAGGATGAACAGGAAGTCGCCGCAAGCATTGAAATGCTTGAAAAAGAAAATGTAATTGTCGGTTATAAAACGATTGTAAATTGGGATAAAACCGAAAAAGATGTTGTATCAGCGCTTATTGAGCTTCGTATAACACCTCAGCGGGGCGAGGGGTTTGACAGGGTCGCGGAAAGAATCTATAAATATCCGCAAGTGAAATCGCTTTACCTTATGTCCGGCGCGTACGATTTGGCTGTGACGATAGAAGGAAAGAGCATGAAAGAGGTTGCCTTGTTTGTAGCGCAGAAACTGGCTCCGATGGACTCTATAATTTCAACCGCAACGCATTTTGTGCTGAAAAAATACAAAGAAGAAGGAATTGTATTTGAGGATGATGAAAAGGATACAAGACAGGTGATAACGTTATGATTGATTATGATAAAATAGTTTCTCCGGTAGTGGCTGCGCTTCCGCCGTCGGGTATAAGGAAATTTTTTGATATAGTGGCGGAAATGAAAGATGCTATTTCACTTGGTGTCGGAGAGCCGGATTTTACAACGCCATGGATAATCCGTGAGGCTGGTATATATTCGCTTGAGAAAGGACAAACCCACTATACCGCGAACGCGGGACTTATGGAGCTGCGCGAGGAAATCTGTAATTACAATAAAAGAAAATTCGGAATTACATATGACGCGAAAAGTGAAGTGCTTGTAACAGTAGGAGGCAGTGAGGCGATTGACGCGATGATTAGATGTATTATCCGTCCGGGAGATGAGGTGCTGATTCCTGAACCATGTTTTGTCTGCTATAGGCCACTTACAATTATGGCGGGCGGAGTGCCCGTATCCATTCAGACTAAGGAGGAGGACGAGTTTAGACTGCTCCCTGAGCAGCTGAAAGAGAAAATTACAGATAAAACTAAGCTTCTTATTCTGCCTTATCCGAATAATCCTACAGGCGGAGTTATGTCAGGAGCGGATTTGGAGGCTATAGCGGAGGTGCTGAGAGACACTGATATAATGGTGCTTTCAGATGAAATATACGGTGAGCTGCGCTACAGCGATGAGGGACATATTCCGTTTTCTAAGCTTAAAGGCATGAGAGAAAGAACTGTTGTTGTAAACGGATTTTCAAAATCCTTCGCAATGACAGGCTGGAGACTGGGATATGCGCTAGGGCCGTCAAGAATAATACAGCTTATGACTAAAATTCACCAGTATGGTATAATGTCTGCCCCTACAACAGCGCAGTTTGCGGCAATAGAGGCTCTTAAAAGCTGTGATAATGAGCTTGAGGAAATGCGGCGCGAGTATAATTACAGAAGACGCTGTATAGTGGATGGCTTCAGAGCAATGGGACTGAGTTGTTTTGAACCTCTTGGCGCGTTTTATGTGTTCCCGTGTATAAGGACAACGGGTATGACAAGCGAGGAATTTTGTCAAAAGCTTCTTGAAGAGGAAAAGGTGGCTGTTGTTCCGGGCAATGCGTTCGGTGAAAGCGGAGAGGGTTTTATACGATGCTCGTACGCGTATTCAATTGAAAATATTCAAGAAGCGTTAAAAAGAATAGAACGGTTTGTAAGAAAGCACAGTAAATAAAATTTGCGGATATGCATAGCGTATATTGAAGTGTAAAGAGTTGGAAGGATATAATTAACAGGAGGAAAAGATGGAGACAAAGTATATATTTGTAACAGGCGGTGTTGTTTCGGGGCTGGGAAAAGGAATTACTGCGGCGTCGCTCGGCAGACTTTTAAAGGCGAGAGGCTATAAGGTGACAATGCAGAAATTTGACCCTTATATTAATATGGACCCCGGAACAATGAGTCCATATCAGCACGGAGAGGTTTTTGTTACGGATGACGGAGCGGAAACAGACCTTGACCTTGGTCATTATGAAAGATTTATAGACGAAAATTTAAGCGTAAATTCAAATGTGACTACCGGTAAAATCTACTGGAATGTCATTTCAAAGGAACGACGGGGTGATTATGAGGGAAGAACGGTTCAGGTAATTCCGCATATAACAAATGAAATAAAGTCAAGAGTGTACCGTGTCGCAAAGACGCAGGATACGGAAATAGTTATTACTGAAATAGGCGGTACAGTTGGTGATATTGAATCAACGCCTTTCCTTGAATCAATCAGACAGGTTGTGACAGAGGTTGGCAAAGAAAACTGCATGTATATTCATCTGACGCTTGTACCTTACCTTTCAACGTCCGGCGAGCAGAAAACAAAGCCTACACAGCATAGTGTTAAGGAGCTGTTAAGTCTTGGAATTCAGCCTGACGTACTTGTGCTGAGAACAGAAAAGCCGCTTGAAGAAGGGTTAGCTGATAAAATTGCGCTTTTCTGTAACGTGTCTCCTGAATGTGTTATTGAAAATCTTGACCTTGACACGTTGTATGAGGTTCCTCTAGCTCTTGAGGAAGAAGGTCTTGCAAGGGTTGTATGTAAGCGTCTGGGGCTTGAGGACAGAAAACCAGACCTTGAGAGCTGGACAAACATGGTAAATGTTGTTAAAGACCTTATGAACGGAGGCAAGGATGAGGTTACTATTTCTCTTGTTGGTAAGTATGTTTCGCTTCATGATGCGTATATAAGTATAGTAGAATCTTTAAAGCACGGTGGTATTCAGAATTATGCGAATGTGAGTATTAACTGGGTGGACAGCGAGGAAGTTACACAGAAAACCGTGGATAAGCTTTTGAAAAATTCTGACGGTATACTTGTGCCCGGAGGCTTTGGTGACAGAGGTGTTGAAGGTAAAATAATTGCCGCTCAATATGCAAGAGAGAATAAAATACCTTATTTCGGCATATGTCTTGGTATGCAGATTGCTGTCATCGAATATGCGAGAAATGTACTGGGATATAAGGACGCTCATTCTTCCGAATTAAATCCCGATACGACTCATCCTGTTATAGACCTTATGCCTGAACAGCGTGATGTTGAGGATTTGGGTGGTACAATGCGTCTTGGTCTGTATCCGTGTAAGCTTCTGGAGGGGTCTCTGGCAAAGAAGGTTTACAGCAGTGACTTGATTTATGAAAGACATCGTCACAGATATGAATTTAATAATTTCTATAGAAATGAGATAACGGAGAAGGGCATGGTTATTTCAGGTCAGTCTCCGGACGAAAAGCTTGTTGAAATGGTAGAACTGCCGGACCATCCGTGGTATTTGGGTGTGCAGTTCCATCCGGAATTCAAATCAAGGCCTAATCACGCGCATCCGCTGTTCGCGTCATTTATTAAGTCCGCGCTTGACAGCAAATTCAATAAATCTGAATAAAACCGTTAATGTACTGGTTTTTGAAGCTTGTACAGCCGGACATTAATGCGAGGCTGTGCTTCTTAAAATGGCAGATGAAGAAATTTGCCGGAGCAGTATTGCAGGCTTAGAAACACAGGCCTAACAGAAAGGCGGTTTTCTTTCGGCTCTAGATAAAGTGAAGGAGATATATAGATGAAGCAATATTGGAAGTATATAAAACCGTATACTTTATTCTTTATACTGGGACCTGTGCTTATGCTCACAGAGGTGGCCGGTGAGATTGTGCTGCCGAAAATTATGGCATCAATGATAGACAGCGGTATAGGAAATGCTGCGGCAGGTATGGGAATAGGATATATTTTGTCACGCGCCGCTATGATGCTGGGTTTTATATTGATTATGATAACAGGCGGTATAGGAGGACATTATTTTTCGGTGAAGGCCGCAGTCTGTTTCAGTACAGATTTAAGACAGGGTGTATTTGAGAAGGTACAGGATTTTTCGTTTAAGAATGTCGACAGCTTTTCTACCGGTTCATTGGTGACAAGGCTTACAAATGATATTACTCAGGTGCAGAATATGACAAGAATGCTGCTTATTATGGCAATGCGTGCTCCTGGTATGCTTATCGGAGGAATTATTATGGCCTGCTCTATAAATGCGCGTCTGGCGCTTGTGCTGGTGGTAGTTATTCCTGTTCTTGCGGCTGTTATTGGAGTTCTGCTTAAAACCGCGTTTCCGCGTTTTGGTATGATGCAGAAAAAACTGGACAATTTAAATTCCGGAATTCAGGAAAATATCACAAATGTTCGTGTTATAAAGTCCTTTGTAAGGCAGGCGTTTGAGATAAAGAAATTTTCTGGTGCGAATGATGACCTTATGAATTCAACGCTTCGCGCTTTGAAGATAGTTGTTGCCACAATGCCGGTAATGATGCTTGCGATGAATGTAACAACGCTGGTTGTGGTATGGACAGGCGGCCGCTTTGTAGTTGGCGGGAGTATGGGCGTTGGCGAGCTTACCGCTTTTACTACCTATATAACACAGATACTTATGTCGCTTATGATGGTATCAATGCTGTTCTTGCAGCTTTCCCGCGCGCTTGCGTCCTCGGCAAGAATTACAGATGTATTGAAAACGCAATCAGACCTTACGGATGTCAACTCGTCTGAAAAGGATAAGATTGTTACAGAGGGCAGGGTTGAATTTAAAAATGTATATTTCAGGTATTATGAAAAACGTGAGGAGAACATACTTGAAAATATATCATTTACTGCTGAGCCCGGTGAGATTTTAGGTATAATTGGTACTACAGGCTCAGGCAAATCATCGCTTGTACAGCTTATTCCGCGTCTTTATGATGTTACGGACGGTGAGGTGCTTGTTGACGGAATAAATGTAAAAGAATATAGTTTAAAGCATTTGCGTGACGGTGTGGGTATGGTGCTTCAGAAAAATGTGCTTTTCAGCGGTTCTATCGAAGAAAATTTACGATGGGGAGATGAGAACGCTTCAATGGAGGAAATACGCGCGGCGGCGGAGGCAGCGCAGGCGGATGGCTTTATAAACGGATTTACGGACGGATACAGCATGGAGCTTGGACAGGGGGGCGTCAATGTGTCTGGCGGACAAAAGCAGAGACTTTGTATTGCCCGCGCATTGTTAAAAAAACCGAAAATTCTTATACTGGATGACAGTACCAGCGCGGTTGATACCGCGACAGAGGCGCGTATAAGACAGGCTTTTTCAACAAGCCTTAAGGATTCCACCAAAATAATAATAGCGCAGAGAATTACTTCGGTAATTGACGCTGATAAAATAGTTGTGCTTGAGGACGGCAGAATTGCCGGTATAGGCAGTCATGCGCAGCTTATAAAGAGCTGCGGAGAATACCGCGACATTTATTATTCTCAGGTAGATAAAGAAAAGGAGGTGTCCTGATATGCCGCCAATGGGGCCTCCTAATAGACATGATAAAAATTTTTCAAAGAAACAGAAGCCGAAGAATACAAAGGCCGTTGCAAAACGTCTTCTTTCATATTTAAGAGAAGAAAGGTATAAAATAGCTGTGTCAGTTTTTTGTGTTCTGCTCAGTTCGTTATCCACGCTGTGCGGTTCATACCTGCTTCGACCTATTATAAACGGACTGACTGATTCCTCAAAATCAGCGGAACAGAAAATCACCGGTTTATTTATAGGTTTGCTAGTTATGGCAGCGGTATTTTTTGTAGGCGTTGCCGCAACATATATTCAGTCAAGAATAATGATAGGCGTTTCTCAGGGAACGCTGCGCAGAATAAGAGCGCATCTGTTTGAAAAGGTTCAGAAGCTCCCAGTAAGATATTTTGACCAGAATTCCACAGGCGATATAATGAGTCGTTTTACAAATGATGTTGATATTATAGGAGAGATGCTTAATTCAACGCTTGTGCAGATTTTTTCCGGCACAATGACGCTTGTTGGAACACTTGCTTTGATGCTTTATACTAACTGGATACTCGCTCTTGTGACGATAATCTTTGCTCCTGTTACCGCAAAGGTTGGGGCGATGATTGCGGGAAGGTCACGTAAATATTTCATTAAACAGCAGACCGCTCTGGGTAAGGTTAACGGCTATATAGAGGAAACTGTTACAGGTCAGAAGGTTGTAAAGGTTTTTAACCATGAGAAAAAAATTGTCGATAATTTTTCAAAGCTGAATGAAGATTTAAGAAGCGTACAAACGAAAGCTCAGTTTATCGGCGGAATTATGGGACCATGTATGAACGCTTTAAGTCAGGTGAATTATACGCTTACCGCGTGTGTCGGTTCGGTTATTACGTTTATATCCCGCTGGGGCGGCGGTGTACCTTTTGCCGCGCTGGATATAGGTGGACTGACAGTTTTTGTTAATTTTTCAAGACAGTTTTCAAGACCTATAAATGAGCTTGCGCAGCAGCTTACTAATATTATGTCGGCGCTTGCCGGAGCTGAGCGTGTATTTGATGTTATGGACCAGCTTCCGGAAAAGGATGAAGGCAAAAAATTAAGGCTTGAAAATATAAAAGGTGATGTTTTAGTTGAAAATGTAACGTTTGGATATACTCCGGATAAGACAATATTGAAGGATGTTTCTATTTTTGCACATCCCGGACAAAAGATAGCTCTAGTAGGCTCAACAGGAGCAGGCAAAACTACAATTACAAATCTTATAACACGATTTTATGATATAAACAAAGGAAAAATCACGATTGACGGTATTGATATAAAAGATATTAGTATTGAATGTCTGAGAGAAAACATAGCAATGGTTCTTCAGGATACACATTTGTTTACAGGAACGATTATGGAGAATATACGCTATGGCAGACTTGACGCCACAGACGCCGAAGTGCGTCAGGCGGCAATGACCTCATGCGCGCATATGTTCATTAAAAATATGCCTGACGGCTATAATACAATGCTGCGCGGTGACGGCGCAAATCTTTCACAGGGACAGCGGCAGCTGCTTAATATTGCGCGCGCGGCTCTTTCAAAAGCGCCGATATTGGTGCTTGATGAGGCGACAAGCTCTGTTGACACAAGAACGGAAAAACAGATTAACGAGGGTATGGACGCTCTTATGGAGAATCGCACTACCTTTGTTATCGCTCACAGGCTGTCTACAATACGCAATGCGGATGCTATTATGGTGCTTGAGGGCGGAGAAATTATTGAACGCGGAAATCATGATGACCTGCTTGAGTTAAAGGGCAGGTATTACGAGCTTTATACAGGACTGAAAGAGCTTGATTAAAGCATATATTACCGCAGAAAGGAATGTTAAAAATGAAGGTATACCAGCTGATATATACCTCTGTACAGCACAGTCTGTCTGATTCTGAGCTGGGACTGGTAAATCAGTCAGGACTTAGAGTGTTTTCCTGCACTCAGGGGCTGACAAAGCAGAATGTTGATGAAATTATACGTTTTGCCACTTATCGTCTGCCGAAGAATAATGAGATTGAATACAGTCAAAAGCCGTGTGACGCCTCTGTTCCTGATTTGTTTGAAAAGATTTTCAGAACCTTCAGACTGTCTGACGGCAGATACGCGGCTATGCAGATTGCGTATGCGGGCTGTGATTTTGAAGGTCAGGCGGGAAATGTTTTTGCTCATGTTTTTGTCTTTGATGATGTTGAGCCGGATTTTATGCCGGAAAAATATTTCGGACATCCGCTTTACCGTACACATCTTACGGAAAAAGACCTTAAGGGACAGATTGTGCATTATCTTAAGCCTCTTGACGATATAAAGCCCACTGAGGGACTTGAAGAAAAAATAGTGGAATTTATTGGCGGACATAAAACTGAGCTTACTTATATTATAGATAAGGCTATCGCTTTGCTTACTTCAGAGGAGATAAAAAATATATGTATCGCTTCTCATGACAGTAAGCTGACACAGATGTATCTGTTGGCTTTGAAATGGATGCTGCCAAGGGATATTGCTGAAAACACCGGTATATCGACATATAATGTTTATCTGCCGTCAGATAAGCAGAAACAGATTATTTTCCACGGAACTGTTAAGGGCAGTAATAATATTACTGCGCAGGCGGTTGAGACCAGAAAAAATTGTATATATATAGATATAGAAAATACAAAATTCCGTCATGGTGTAAGGTCTCAGCTGTTCAGATTTGATGTTATGCAGCTTCGTGATATCTATACAAAATCAGGCTTCACGTCAGTATCACAACTTCTTGACTGGCTTGCCACATGGGAGGATACTACCAAAACCGGTATTGCCGGCAAGCTTCTGCGGCTAAAAAAATCAGCGGGCGATGAGGCTTTCCGTAATCGTGTTATGGAGATATATCCGTCACTCCATGATTTGAATATGATAACTGTGCGTTTTGAAATATCAAAAATAATGTTTGATAATTCCGAGCTTTTTGAGGATGAGCGGCAAAAGGTGACAGAGCTTTATATAAGCCAGTGCATGGAGAAATTGTGCGGCGGAGAAAATATTGAAATAGGAAATCCGTTTGCAAATAATGAAGAGGCAAAGGCACAGGCAGAAGCGGTACGTACCAATCTTGAAAAATATATGAATATTGTGCGTGAAAATCTGGATAATATCAGCGAGAAAGGGAAATTGATATTAGTTTCATTTTTCGGACACTTCAAGCATGCTTTAGAGATGGATACATGGAAAGAGCTTTTCACTGATAATGATGATTTAAAGCTGTTTGTATTGATTGCCTCACAGGTGGTAATAACAGGAAGCGGAATGAACGCGTTTACTCCGGCGGAAGGATGGACAGGCAACGATTTGGCGGAGATGATTGCGTATTTTGGAGCGTCAACGCGTGATGTGTTTTTGCAAAAAAGCTGTGTAAAGTATATTTATAATCATAGAGACGAGGACTGGAGAAAATATAACATTTCACTTGCCAGACATACAAAAACAAAGAATGAGCAGGAACAGGATATAAAGAAAATACGCCGTATGCTTTCAAAAGTAGGTTATATACCATATCAGCGGGCCGCGTATTCAAGTGTAAAGGGTGAGGTTACGGATGATATACGAAATAATACATCTCCGCTGCTTATTTCAAGATTATTGTATGCCGTTTACCGCTGGCAGGGTACTTACGGAAACCAGATTGAGGCTGAAAAGAATGCAAAGGCAGTTCGTGAATTATTTCTTGAAATGCGTAAAACACAAACATCATGCTTTAATTTCATGATACCGAAGCTGGCTTTGGAAATATTGGAGTCACCCGGACATTATCATGAAGTGATGATAAATACGGAGACTATGCCTCCAAGCTTCTGGAATTGGTTTATTATAGGATATGAGCGCTGCAGGAGAGATGAGGATAAAATGCTGTCATATACAAGAGTATATAACGCAAGCAAAAACAGAATGTCAGCCGTACCGGCGAAGAAAAAAATGCGTGAAATTTTTAAAGATGTAGTTGAATAGGAGAGATTGAGATGAATATAAGAAAAAAATTAATGGTATTAATTGCGTCCGGAATAATGGTATTTTCCGTTTTGCCTTTTGTTTTTGCCGCAACTCCTGAGCCGGCAGGCAATACTGCCCAGACTGACAACAATACCGCGGCTCAGACACAGGTTACAATCGCTCCGGCAGGTACTAATCCAACTACTGCTGAGCTTGTAAACAGTAAGTATCTGACAAAAGGCGGAGCTATTTTCTGGTTCGCCTTTACAGTTGTGCTCAATTCGGTGCTTAGCTTCTGGATTGGAAACCGTTTTTATAAAATGTCCAAAAAGGATAATCATATTGCGGGTGAAATAAGAGCTTTACGAAGGGATGTTGAAGAAAAATTTGTAACAAGTGTCGGTGGATTCAGCGAACAGGAAATTGATATTAATAATCTGAATGAAAGTCTGGCAATGGATGACGAAGGCATTAAGCCTGTGGAGCATCAGACCGCTTACAGAGAGATAAGCGACGCGGAGGAAGAACGTTTTAGAAAATGGGAAGAGGCTCAATCCGCTTCCAGAGTATCAAAGACACAGAGGCAAAGCAAAGCAAAATCAACCGTAAGCGAGGAGCTTGAGGAGGATTTTGAGGATGTAAGAAAAATAAGAAGAAAGAATTATCAGCCTAAGCGTGATATGAGGTCAGATGATTTTGACCGCGTGGACAATGATATGTCGGAATTGGGCGAAACTCAGGAAATTAAACTTAAAGGTGACGGCGTGAGGTCTAAAGCAAAGGAAATTCTGGGAGACATATTCCCTTTCAAAGAGGATTAATATTTAAGACTTTGAGAAATTGAGGCAGATTTCACGAAAACAAATTTGTCGGCGTACGTGGGTACGGTAGAGTTTGTTTTCGTGGAAAGCGCATAGCACAGCAATATTTTTAAGAAATTGCTGTGCTATAAATAAACATAGCAAAAAAATTTTTAATTTCTATTTTTGTTTTTGCGCGGTCTGACCAATTTGTCTACAGTCTGAAACAAGGCTGTCATTTGTGACAGCCTTGTTTTGAAAAAACATATAGTATAAGGCGGAGATGATGTAAATGGAACAAATCAGTATGCTTGATGACAGAGAAAAGACAGCGCCTCTGGCCAGTCGGCTGCGTCCTGAAAATCTTGACGAGTATGTGGGACAGGAGCATTTAGTTGGAAAAGGAAAGATTCTCCGTCAGCTTATTGAAAATGACAATATTTCATCTATGATATTCTGGGGGCCTCCGGGAGTTGGTAAAACTACGCTTGCGAGGATAATTGCGAAACAGACTAAGGCGGATTTTGTTGAAATGAGCGCGGTTACTTCCGGAGTCAAGGAAGTTAAGGAAATTATGAATAACGCGGAGCATGCGCGCAGAATGGGTATACGGACATTACTGTTTACTGATGAGATACACCGTTTTAACAAGGCTCAGCAGGATGCGTTCTTGCCTTATGTGGAAAAAGGAAGTATTATTCTGGTAGGAGCGACTACTGAAAATCCTTCGTTTGAACTGAATTCCGCTCTGTTATCCAGATGCAAGGTCTTTATTTTGAAAGCTCTTGAGGAATCTGATTTAATATCAATGCTTCAGCGTGCTATAAGCAGTCCAAAAGGACTGGGAGACATGGTAATTCATATCAGCGGAGAACAGATTGCGTTAATCGCGCGTTTTTCAAACGGTGACGCGCGTACCGCGTTAAATACACTTGAAATGGCTGTTCTGAATGGTAAAATAGCTTCTGACGGAAGTGTGACTATTGATGATGAAACGCTTGCCCAGTGTATGAACCGCCGCTCACTGCTATATGATAAAAGCGGTGAAGAGCATTATAATTTGATTTCCGCTCTTCATAAGTCCATGAGAAACAGTGACCCTGACGCGGCAGTATACTGGACTCAGCGTATGCTGTACGGCGGGGAAGACCCGTTGTATATTGCGAGGCGTCTTATACGTTTTGCAAGTGAGGATATAGGTATGGCGGACAGCAATGCGCTTCAGGTGGCAGTGTCAGTATATCAGGCCTGTCATTTTCTCGGTATGCCTGAATGTGACGTGCATCTTACACATGCCGCCGTATATCTTTCTATGGCTCCGAAATCAAACGCTTTGTATAAGGCCTGCGAGGGTTGTAAAAAGGATATAAAGGAAATGCCGGCTGAACCTGTGCCCCTGCAAATATGTAATGCTCCTACAAATCTTATGAAGGAGCTGGATTACGGTAAGGGATATATTTACGCGCATGATACTGAGGAAAAGCTGACAAAGATGAAGTGTCTGCCTGATGCCCTGGCAGACCGACGCTATTATCATCCTACAGCCCAGGGGAGGGAGAAAGCGGTTAAAGAACGGTTTGATAAAATATTGGAATGGAAAAATCATGATGGGAGCAAAAAATGAATATTAAAATAAGGGAATATGAAAAAGATGATATATACGAGGTTAATTCTATATGGAATGAGATTGTAGGTGAGGGAATAGCCTTTCCTCAGGAGGATATTCTTGATGAAAAAAGCGGTGACGTGTTTTTTAGCTCACAGTCATTTACCGGTGTTGCTTTCGATAATGAAACAGGTGATATTTTGGGATTGTATATACTGCATCCGAATAATATCGGCCGATGCGGACATATATGCAATGCCAGCTATGCCGTAAAGAAAGCCGCGCGCGGTATGCGTATAGGGGAAGCGCTGGTACGTCACTGTATGGAGCAGGCAAAGAAAATCGGATACCGTATTTTACAGTTTAATGCTGTCGTGAGTACTAATGAAAGCGCTCTTGCTTTGTATAAAAAGCTTGGCTTTAAGCGGTTGGGTATAATATATGGAGGATTTCGTATGAATGACGGACATTATGAGGACATAATACCGCATTATATTATACTGTAAATTTTAATACGCGGAGACGGGGTGATAATATGGAAGATTTGTTTTCCCTGATAGGCGGAAAGGTGTGCCTTGTTACAGGCGGCGGCGGGTCAATCGGCGGTGAACTGGTGCGGCAGTTGAATAAGCTTGGAGCGGATAAAATTATAATAGTTGATATATATGAGAACGGCGCGTATGAGCTTGGCTGCGAGTTAGGGGAGCGCGTTTGTGTAGAGATTGCTTCGGTGCGTGATTATAATAAAATGAATTATATTATGTCATATTACAGACCGGATATTATTTTTCATGCGGCAGCGCATAAGCACGTGCCTTTTATGGAGGAAAGTCCGGAGGAAGCGGTTAAAAATAATATACGGGGCACAGAAATTATGGCGGAGCTTGCGGATATATATAAATCGTCTAAATTTGTACTTATTTCTACTGATAAGGCTGTTGAGCCTGTGAGTATAATGGGCGCAAGTAAACGTATATGTGAAATGCTTGTATATGAAAAGTCGCTTGTATCTATGTATACATGTTTTACGACAGTACGGTTTGGAAATGTAATTAATTCAAATGGTTCTGTAATACCTTTATTTAAACGTCAGATAGCCGAGGGACTCGTCACAGTAACACATAAGGATGCGTCAAGATATTTTATGACTATACCAGAGGCGGCAGGGCTGGTTTTGCGTTCGCTTATTTTGTCAGAAAACGGTGGCATTTTTGTGCTTGAAATGGGTGATGGTATAAAAATACTTGATATAGCGGAAAAGCTCATACGTGAAATGGGAATGGAGCCGTATCGTGATGTAAAAATTGAATTTACAGGGCTTCGCCGGGGAGACAAGCTCAATGAAAAACTATTTTATGACAATGAATGTTCAAAAAAAACTGCGTATGAAAAAATAATGTATGTCAGGGGAAGCAGCATTGATAATCTTGCTGGATATGTTAAAAAGCTGTATGCAATGGCTGAGTCCAATGACCGGGACGGCATAAGAAGTCTTATTATGAAAATAACAGAAGGAGAATAGACGTGGATATACACGAAATATTACAAACGGCCGGACAGTACTTGTTTGTCGCGTTTTCAGCGATAGGAGAATGGATAGAAAAGGGCTGGGCATGGCTGCGGGAGTGGATGGCTTCTCTGCCATTGCCTACAGCTATCAAGCTGTTCAGTAATGATACCGCAAATAAATATTTGTTTTTCGGAATAGTTATTTTTCTGCTTATTATGAATATACGCGCGTTTGCGCTGTTCGCGGCAGATAAGTCAAACGCTAAACGAAAACAAAGACGTGTGCGTGAAAGCAAGCTGTTTAAAGCGTGTTTTTTCGGCGGCGCTATCGGCGGAATAATAGGTATGCAGTGTTTCAGGCATAAAACACAAAAAAAGAAATTTTCTGTCGGAGTGCCTATATTGTTTGTGATACAGCTTGTTCTGGATAGTTTTATCCTTGGATTTCTTGGATTTTGGACATTTTTCTAAAAAGGTATGGAAATTTTAATTAGAATATGTTAAAATATTAAAAAGAAGTATCGGAAAGGAAGCTGGAGAAGTGGATTTAAAGGATATTTTATCTGAAGATGATAAACTTAGAATAATTCAAGAGCTTGTACCGGGCAGACAGATAACTCTTGCTCATGTTATTGCAAGTCCTGACCCGATTTTATATAAGAAGCTTGGTCTTAATCCTGAGATTGATTTCGGAAGAAGCGCAATAGGCATACTTACTATAAGCCCCGCAGAAACGGCTGTAATTGCTGCGGATATTGCCACAAAGACATCAAATGTGGATTTGAGCTTTGTTGACCGTTTCAGCGGTACTCTCATTATTACAGGTATGGTAGCGGATGTTGAGACATCGCTGCGCGCTGTGATGGATTATGCTGAGCATGTGCTTAAATTTACTGTCTGTGCAGTGACAAAAACATGAAAAAGATAATTTTAATAGGCCGCAGTGAGTGTGGAAAAACGACATTGACGCAGGCCTTAAAGGGAGAAAAAATACATTATCAAAAGACACAGTATGTAAATCATTTTGATGTGATAATTGATACTCCTGGCGAGTACATACAAACAAAAAATTTAGGCAGTGCTATTGCTATGTATACCTTTGAGGCTGATGTTGTCGGACTGCTTTTAAGCGCCGGAGAGCCGTATTCACTCTATCCTCCGTGCTGTACTCCGCTGTGTAACAGACCTGTCATAGGTATAGTTACTCAGGTGAAATGCGGAGATGCTAATCCGGACAGGGCCGAAGAATGGCTCAGATTAGCCGGATGTGAAACCATTTTTCATGTTGATTCAAAAACAGGCGAGGGAGTATGGCGCGTGCTGGAATATTTGCGTGAGGACGGCGATGTTCTTCCCTGGGATGAGAAATAGAATGTATGACAAATTAGATGTTATACATTTTTTTATTATATGGATATTAAGTGTTTTTCAAATTACATTATAATAGGAAGAAACTCATTTTTTGGGACGAGTTTAATATTAAAAATTAACAACATTTTTTACATTTTAAATTTTAAATATTACGCGCAAAAACCGCATACTTATAGGCTTTGTAGCAATTTCTTCACAATTCTTCAGAATTTTGTAACAAAATTGTAACACTTATCGTTGTATTGAATATAAAAACAACAAGATATTGAAAAAATTCGAAACATTTGTCAACATCTTGTGCTTGTTAACTTTTTTATGTCAACAATAAATGTTAATAAATGTAAATAATTTGCGAAAAAAATCGTAATATTTCAATTAAATTTCAGCAATATTGCAATAATATTTCAGCCAGTTAACAAAAATAATACAAATTTTTTAAGAAATTTAACATTTTCATTTTGAAAGGCTTGACAGTATAATTTTTTAGTGTTACAATACAGTCAGCGTCGGAAAAGTTATCCTGACGTAAACGGATAAATAAAACATTGTAAGAACTTATAGGAAACGTCTTTAAAGTAAAAAGGAGAGATTTTATCTTGAATAGAATAGCAAAAAAGATTATCTTATCTGTTATATCATTGTCAGCAGTGCTCGGCACTTCAGCTCTTGCGGCTGATTTGAGCGGCTGGGCAGTATCCGATTATCAGCAGGCAAATGAGGCCGGATTGGTTTCATATTCAGTGGTTGCAAATAATCTGAAAGATAATATTACTCGTGAAGAGTTTTGTGAGCTTGTTGTAAATCTTTATGAAAAGCTTACAGGTGAAGATATGATAGAACCGGATGTGTCGCCGTTTGAGGATACCAACAGTATGGCAGTCGCTCAGGCTTACTGCTATGGTATGGTTTCCGGTACAGGAGACGGTTATTTTACACCCGACAGACTTGTAACGCGTCAGGAAATGGCAAAGATGCTTGTAAGCACTCTTACTGCCAGTGAGGTTGATTTTAATCTTTCTGATGGATATGATGATACAGAAATGCTTGACGCATTTTCTGACTCGGAAGAGGTAAGCTCATGGGCTAAGTCAGCGGTCGTTACAATGCTTAACTACTCACTTATGAGCGGTGTGGATGATGAGATTTTTGAACCGCTTGGTTCAACAACAAGAGAACAGGCAATTTCAAGTGTAAACCGTTCGTTTAATACGTTTGGTGACGGTGATTTTTCACTTGCCCTTCCGGAAATAACATTGCCGGAGGATGGAGCCGAAATAGAAGAAGGAGACTTTTCTGTTGAATGGACTCCAATAGAGGGAGCTCAGGCATACCATGTAATTGTTAAGGATGCTGACGCATCATCTGTTTTTCTGTCTGATGTATATGATGAAAACAGTGTTGAAATAGCTGAGGGTTCACTTGTGCCTGATAAGGAGTATTCGATAACAATAGGAGCCGTTATTTGGGATGGTTCTGAGGTTTACAGTCTTCCTGTAGATTTTACATATAAATCAAAGGCTCCTATTCCTAACAGTGAATATCTTGCCGAGCATCCGGTTGCTCAGGGGCTTTTAGATGAAGCAAAGAATTATCTTGGAGTTCCGTATCTGTGGGGAGGAACAACTCCTGCCGGATTTGATTGCAGCGGTTTTGTACAGTATGTATGCAGAACAAACGGTATTACGATTCCGCGTGTTGCTGACGCTCAGCTTCACGGACCGGGAGAGTATATTTCAAGAAGCCAGCTTCAGCCAGGTGACCTTGTATTCTTCGGAAGCGGTAATTACGCTTCGCATGTGGGTATGTATGTAGGAGAAGGTATGATGATTCACGCGCCTTCATCGGGTAAGGTGATTCAGTATACAAGTATTGATTCATCATATTATTCATCAAGATTTATCGGTGCAAGAAGAGTGGTAGATTAATGTTAAGTATTAAACAGACTGCATAGCAGTCTGTTTTTTTTGTTATTTTTCAACTGAAAAAGCTATTTTTGAGCGGCTTTTTAGTGGATTTAAAATTATTGTACAGATGAAGTATTGTTTTTTTATGCTTACATGCTATGTAAATGTTGATTTTATAATGCATCTTTCTCCTGTGCGCATATTAGCGCGATAAAAAATACGCTTATGAAGCAGCGCGTGAAAACACATTGCTCTTAGCGGTGACTCTAATAGAATTTACATATTGTTATTAAATGTTTATAAACAGAGCATGTGTTTTTTGATGTGAAATACACACTAATAACATGAAAAATATTCAACGAATGCCGCAGCTGTATTTTATTACATTATTTATAGCTTGTAGATAAAATTATTATAAAATTTTCAAAAAACACTTTACTAAATTAAATTGATACAGTATAATAAGATAGTAAATAAAAACAAAAGGAGAATAAAACAATGAATTTAAAAAAAGTACTTACACTGACTTTGGCAGGCGCGCTTAGTATTTCCATGCTTGCGGGATGCGGAGACGGTAAGCAGGATTCCGGCACATCAGAGGATACTTCTCTTACAAAGGTTCAGGAGCAGGGATATTTCACACTTGGTTTGGATGCTGATTTTGCGCCTATGGGCTTCACTAAGGATGATGGTGAAATTGTCGGTTTTGATATTGACCTCGCAAAGGCTGTAGCAGAAAAGATGGGTGTTAGCGTTGAGGTAAAGCCTATAGACTGGGATTCAAAGGCTATGGAGCTTTCAACAGGAAAGATTGATGTTATCTGGAATGGATTTTCTATTACAGATGAAAGACGTCAGGAGGTATTATTCTCCAATCCTTATCTTTCAACAAAACAGTCAATTATTGTGAAAGCCGGATCGGATATAACAACAAAGGCTGACCTTGCCGGCAAGAAAATTGCGCTTCAGGACGGTTCAACCTCAGAGGATGCTCTTAAGGCGGATGAGGCTACATACGCGTCAGTCGGAGACGAGAATATTTCGCGTTTTAAGGAAAATTCGCAGGTACTTATGGAGGTTTCTGCAGGCAGAGCGGATGCCGCTGTTATTGACGAAATTTTCGTAAGATATTATCTGCAAAAGGAAAATATGCTTGACCAGTATACAGTGCTTGAGGAAGGCTTTGATGAAGAGGATTACGGTGTTGGCGGCAGACTTGGAGACCATGCTCTTATGGAGGCTATAAATAAGGCTCTTGATGAGTGTAAGACTGACGGAACTACTTCAGAGATTTCAGAGAAGTGGTTCGGAGAAAATCTTATAAAGTAATTATAACACTACAGCTGACAAACCGTTGGAATAAATATTTCAGCGGTTTGTGCGTTTATGGAGATTACATATGCAGAAAACGATTGAATATATAATTCAGATATTACCGCAGCTTTTAGAAGGGCTGAAAATCACGCTGAAATTATTTGCGGTGACGCTTGTGCTTTCACTTCCGCTGGGACTGCTGGTATCATTATTTAAAGAAGCGGTTGCAAAAAAGCCGTCTGATAAATTTGTTATCAAATGGTTTGTGAAATTTCCGCTCAGATTTTTAATAAACATATATTTATGGGTGTTCCGTGGAACTCCCCTTATGCTGCAGCTTTTCTTTTTCTATTTTGGCGCCGCGATGGTAAAGCTTTCGAGCGGAGAAAGCCTTGCCCTTAGCCCGTTTGCAGCGTCTGTGATTGCGTTTGTGCTTAATTATGCAGCTTATTTTGCGGAAATATTCAGGGGAGGCATTATAGGAGTTAATAAGGGACAGTATGAAGCGTCTAAAGCTCTTGGACTTACAGGTATACAAACAATGCGCTATGTAGTTGTTCCGCAGATGCTGAGGACAGTTATACCTCCGATTGCGAATGAAACTATTGTTCTGGTAAAGGATACGGCGCTTGCCTCTTCTATTGCGCTTATTGACCTGCTAAAGGCGGCTCAGAGAGCTGTAAACCGTGATATGAAAATATCTCCGCTGCTTGCCGCGGCATTGTTTTACCTCGTAATAACGCTTGTTCTGACTTTTGTGTTTGGACGTATTGAAAAACGTTTGTCGATATCTGAACAGGGTATAAAATAGCTTTACGTTTTTTTGAACATTTTTCTCTGCTTTTTGTATTTATTTTTTGTGCAATATACGGTAAAATGAAGCTAGTATGATATATTAGCTTTTAAAGTATCGAAAAGGAGAGAGTGATATGAAAAAGAAATTAATTTCGGTTATAGCAGCGGGAATTCTTGCGGTTCAGGCTATTGCTGTTCCGATGTTTGTAAATGCTGAAGAAGGCGTAGCCTATGTAAATAATTCAGATTTTAATGATGTCTCAATAGGAGGAGCAAAGGGTACCGGATATCATGGACTAGGTATTATAATGGACGGTTCGCCATGGCTTTCAAAGGGAAGCGCGAGTGTTCACTATCAGACATTCAGTTATGATGATGTACGAAAGGTAAATTACTGTAATTTTTATTCAAACAGTGATAAATCAGGAAGCGGTGACGGCGCGGGCTCAATGTATATATACAACAGAAATCTTACACCCGCAAATCAGATGGGACCTTACGGAATGGCGGAATTTGATATACGCTTGAAGCCGGATACTCAAAATTTTAATTTTATGATGGGATGGTTTGAAGACCCTACAAGCGGAGGCTTTAATTCAGCTACGGATGTTGCGCTGTCGATTGTCTTTGGCCTTAACGGAGTTACTGCTACAAATGGCAGAAGAATGGATAATCTTGCATCACTTTCAGCTGACAAGTGGTATAAGGTAAGAGTTACTCTTGATATTAATGTGGAGGAATACAATGTGGTTATCACAGATGTTGAAACAGGAAAGACTGTAGGTTCTCTGACAGAGGCTGCTTTCGGCGCTGCAAAGCCGGATGGGCTTAAGGGTATAAAGACAACCTGCTGGGGTTATATAAGAAATAATACGTATAATTATGATATGACAAATGTTACGATTTCTAAGTCAAACACAAAGTATTCTATGCAATAGTAATTAATATATTTATAAAATTGCCGCTTATAAGCGGCAATTTTATAAATATATTAATTA
>CAJUFV010000189.1 GCA_910585795.1 uncultured Clostridia bacterium
ATTCCATATTTTGATATATCAAGGAAGAAGGAGGGGATTATATGGCAGAAGAAAAAACCTGGGCGGAAATAAGCCGATTTCAGACGTATTTGTTTAATTCCGGAGATAATTTCAAGTCGTATGAAATGCTTGGTGCGCATAAAATGAAGCTGGACGGAAAAATAGGCTGGCGTTTTGCTGTCTGGGCGCCTAATGCTGTCAATGTGAGAGTTGTAGGAGATTTTAACGGCTGGAACGGATATGACAAAACGCTTGAAAGAATTGAAACAAGCGGTGTCTGGTATGGCTTTTTTACAGACGTGCGGGAAGGTATGCTGTATAAATACGCGATAGACGCGGTTGATGGAGAAACATATTACAGAGCTGACCCGTACGCTGTAAAAAGCGAGCTTCGTCCGGGTACGGCGTCTGTGCTGAAGGACATAGGAAAATATAAATGGGGAGATAAGGTATGGCTGAATGCGAGAGGCAAAGAAAGCACAATGCATAAGCCTGTTAATATTTATGAAATTCACGTGGGGTCATGGCGTATACATGATGACGGAAGCTTTTATACTTATCGTGAGCTTGCGGACGAGCTGGTTCCGTATATAAAAAATATGGGATATACGCATATTGAGATGATGCCTGTAACAGAGTATCCGTATGACGGCTCTTGGGGGTATCAGGTTACAGGATTTTTCTCATCTACTTCTAGGTATGGTGAAAGCGAGGATTTGAAATATCTGATTGACAAATGTCACAAGAACGATATAGGCGTTATCATGGACTGGGTACCGGCGCATTTCCCGCGCGACGCGCATGGATTAAGAATGTTTGATGGCACACCTGCCTATGAGTATGGTGACCCCAGACTGGGTGAGCATAAAGACTGGGGAACAATGGTTTTTGATTATTCCAAAAGCGAAGTAATTTCATTTCTTACATCATCAGCTTATTTTTGGGCGGAAGAATATCATATTGACGGAATACGTGTTGATGCGGTATCTTCAATGCTTTATCGTGATTATTCCAGAAACGACGGGGAATGGATTCCTAATAAATATGGCGGAAACGGTAATCTGGAGGCGGTTGATTTTCTGAAAAAACTAAATAAAATTCTTGGCACCGAATTTCCTAATTTTATGATGATAGCAGAGGAATCCACAGCATGGCCTCTTGTTACCGCGCCTGCGGAAAAAGACGGTCTTGGATTTAATTATAAGTGGAATATGGGCTGGATGAATGATACTCTGCGTTACATGTCGATGGACCCTTATTTCAGAAAAGATAATCATGGTTTGCTCACGTTTATTATGATGTATGCTTACAGCGAGAATTTTATACTGCCGCTGTCGCATGACGAGGTGGTGCACGGAAAGCATTCGCTGATTGATAAGATGTTTGGAAGCTATGAAGAGAAATTTGACGCATATAAGACGCTTTTGGGTTATTATATGACAATGCCGGGAAAAAAGCTTTTGTTTATGGGAGGGGAGTTTGGTCAGTTCCTTGAATGGAGATATGATGACCAGCTTGAATGGAATTTGCTTAACATAGACAAACATAAGAAGCTGCATCAGTTCGTCAGAGACCTTAATCATTTTTATCTGGAGAATAAGGCGCTTTGGGAATATGAGGATAGCTGGGACGGTTTCCGCTGGGTAAATGAGGCGGACAGCGAAAATTCTGTGATTTCATATATCAGACGCGGCAAGAGAACAGCGGATAATATTGTCGTAGTGGCGAACTTTACTCCGGTGGACAGACCGATTTATAAAATAGGAGTTCCTGTTGCCGGAGATTATGAAGTAGTATTTCACTCGAATGCGTCAAAGTATGGCGGCAGCAAGCGTATAGCAAAGAAAACATATAAGACAAAGCGTCAGCAGTATTCGGATATGATGTATACGATAGAGGTGTCTGTTGACGGTAATTCGGTAATGTTTATAAAGAAAAAGGAAAAAAAGGGAACTGTAAAAAAGAGCGCGACAAAATCAGCGGCTAAGAGTGTTTCCTCAAAGAAAACAGTAAAAAAATGACCCGATGTATTGTCGGAGAAATAAAAACAAATAATATAGGGAGATGATTTTATGGTATCAAAAGATTGCGTTGCAATGATACTTGCAGGCGGTCAGGGCTCAAGACTAGGTGCTTTAACAAAAAATGTTGCCAAGCCAGCAGTTCCGTTTGGCGGTAAATACAGAATAATTGATTTTCCGCTTTCAAATTGCGTTCATTCAGGGATTGATACGGTCGGCGTACTTACCCAGTATCAGCCGCTTGAGCTGAACAGATATATCGGAAATGGTAATCCGTGGGACCTTGACCGAAGCCATGGGGGGGTGTATGTGCTTCCTCCGTATCAAAGCGCAAAGACTGGTGAGTGGTATAAAGGTACGGCAAATGCTATTTATCAGAACCTAAGCTTTCTTGAGGGATTTAAACCAAACAATGTACTTATTCTTTCGGGAGACCATATTTATAAAATGCATTATGGTGAAATGCTTAATGCTCATAAGGAGTCCGGAGCCGCCGCGACTATTGCGGTAATGCCAGTTCCATGGGAGGAGGCAAGCCGTTTTGGTATTATGAATGTTGATGAAAATGGGGTTATTACGGAATTTGAGGAAAAACCTGCGGAGCCTAAGAGTAATTTGGCGTCAATGGGAATTTATATATTTAATTACGATGTTCTGAAAAAATATCTTGATGATGACGAGAGAGACCCTGATTCGTCAAATGATTTTGGTAAAAACATTATTCCTACAATGCTTGCCAATGGCGAAAAGATGGTTTCCTTCAGATTTGAAGGTTACTGGAAGGATGTTGGAACAATACAGAGCTTGTGGGAGGCTAATATGGATCTTGTTGACGAGCCGCCCAAATTTGATTTGAATGACAGGCGTTGGAGTATATATTCAAGAAATATGGCTCTTGCTCCTCATTATGTCGGAAATAATGCTAAAATTACAAATTCAACGGTTACGGAAGGCTGTCATATTGACGGAGAAATTGAACATTCTGTTATATTCGGCGGCGTTGAACTGGGCGCGGGAAGCGTTGTAAAGGATTCGGTAATTATGCCGGGCGCGAAAATTGGCAGAGATGTTATCATAGAAAATTCAGTTGTCGGCACTGATGCGGTTATAGGCGACGGCGCGAAAATTGGCGTAACTGAATCAGGTGATAATAAATATGAATCGAAATTGTGTACCAACGGTCTTGTTCTTATTGAAGGCGGCGCAGAGGTTAATCCTATGGAAGACATCTGCAAGGGCAGTATGGTAGAGGCGTAGAAAGGAGACAGAGCCAATGAGAAGAGATACTATGGGTATTATTCTGACTAATAATGACAGAATACCTCCTATCACAGATATAAGAGCAAACAGCGCGCTTCCTATTGCGGGAAGATACAGAATAATTGATTTTGTGCTTTCAAATATGTCAAATGCCGGAATAACAAATATCGGCGTTGCGACAGAATCTAATTACTCATCGCTTATGGACCATATTAAATCCGGTAAGCCGTGGGATTTGGACAGGAAAAACTGGGGACTTAATGTTTTGCCGCCAAGCCTTGAAAAAATGTCCTTAGGAACAATAAAAGGCAATATAGATATGCTTTCAGGAATAAGTGATTTTCTTCACAGAAGTCCTCAGACGTATGTTATATTATCTTTAGGAAACAGCATTTATAATATTGATTTTAAGGATGTGCTTGACCGGCATATCGAAAGTCAGGCAGACGTAACAGTTTTGTATAAAGATATGAGAGGCGTTGAGGAAAGAGAGCTGTCAAGATTTACGATGCTTGAGCTTGACGATGAAAAGAGGGTAACTGATATTGAGGTTCAGCCGTATTATCCAAAAACCAGTACGGCAAGTATGGACGTGTATATTATGGAAAAGGCGCTTCTTGAAAGTATTGTTGATGAATGCAGCGCAAGAGGTGACAGGGATTTTGTAAAGGACGCGCTTGTAAAGAAAATGCAGGGACTGCGTATTTACGGATATGAGTATACAGGCTATACAGATAAGATTGATTCTTTAAAAGCTTATTATAGAAATAATATGAATTTTCTTGATAAGGATATAAGAGAAGAATTATTTAATTCTGAAAATCCTATATATACTAAGACAAAGGACCAGTCTCCGACGAAGTACGGAGCGGACGCGGTAGTGCAAAACAGCTTTATCTCTGATGGATGTACTATTGAAGGCACAGTAATCAATTGTATTTTTTCAAGAGGTGTCAAAGTGGAAAAGGGCGCGGTAATAAAGAATTCAATCATTATGCAGGATTCTATCATTGAAGAAAATGTAGAGCTGAGTCATGTTGTTTTTGATAAAGAGGTGCATATTACAAAGGGAAGAAAGCTTATAGGTCAGGAAAGCTATCCTTTGGCAATATCAAAGGGTACTAAGATTTGATTATAATTACATAATGGGACTGCCCGTTTCTAAGGGCAGCCCTGTTAAATTTATACGTAATTTAATCATGGCGATTGACAAAAAGAATATATTGGTATAATATTGAAAATTAAGAGAGGGATAATTATGAAAGTTTTATTTGCCACTTCAGAGGCTGCTCCGTTTGTTAAAACCGGCG
>CAJUFV010000190.1 GCA_910585795.1 uncultured Clostridia bacterium
GTATATATGATATAATAATCAACAATCATCAAATTTTGACATAAACACAGAAATATCAACAGTAAAGGAAGGTATAAACATGGCGGCAACTTTTAAAGGCGGCTTTCATATAAGGGATTATAAGGAGCTGACAAAGGATATTCAGACCTCTGCTCTGCCTGATTGTGATGTACATATTTTTCCGTTACGTCAGCATATCGGCGCTCCTCTTAAAGCGCTTGTTAAAATCGGCGATAAGGTCAATGTAGGGCAGAAAATTGCGGATAGTAAAGAATTTGTTTCGGCGCCGGTTCATTCGTCTGTTTCGGGAACGGTTACGGATATTAAGCCTTATTTTCACGATTCGGGAACAATGGTGGAAGCGATATTTGTTGAAAATGATAAACAGTATACTATATCAGGTGATGTATATCCGAGAGACTATAAAAAGATGAACAGAGAGAAAATTCTTTCGGTTATTCGTGAGGCCGGTATTGTGGGAATGGGAGGCGCTGGTTTTCCTACACATATAAAATTAAGTCCGAAAACAAATGTTGATTATATTATTGTAAACGGCGCGGAATGTGAGCCGTATATTACTTCTGACCATAGATATATGCTGGAAAATGCCGATGACATTATATACGGTTTAAAAGTCGCAATGAAGGTTTTGGATCTTGATAACGGCTATATTGGAGTTGAGCTTAATAAGAAAAACGGAATAGAAGCTCTTAAAAATTCAACGGAATTTAATTCCGGAATACATATTATTGAGCTAAAGACAAAATATCCCCAGGGAGCTGAAAAGCAGTTAATAAAAGCGGTTACAGGACGTAATGTTCCGGCCGGAAAACTTCCGGCTGATGTGGGAGCGGTAGTAATCAATATTGCTACAGCCGTTGCAATTGCGAATTCATTTAAAACAGGTATGCCGGCAATTGAGAAGAATGTCACTGTATCAGGCGATGCTGTGAATAGACCAGCAAATTTCAGAGTGCGCACTGGTATTCCGGTCTCATTTTTAATTGAACATGCTGGCGGTGTAAAATCCACGCCGGAAAAAGTTATTTCTGGTGGGCCTATGATGGGTATTACACAGTATAATATAGATTATCCGGTGACAAAAACTACATCTTCTGTGTTGTTGATGACTAAAGCGCCTAAAACGTATGACGCCGACGCGGCGTGTATCCGATGTGGGAAATGTGTGGAGCATTGTCCTATGCGCCTTATGCCGCTTAAGCTTTCAGCAGCGGCTAAAAAGGACGATTTGGAGATGGCTGCAAGGTATAACATTCTGGAATGTATAGAATGTGGACTTTGTTCATATATTTGTCCTGCAAATAAGAATTTGCTCCAGTATATCAGAATGATAAAACCTGAGGTTATGAAAAAGAAACGTGAGGAGAATATGAGAAATGGAAAATAAATTAATAATGTCATCCTCGCCGCATATACATACGAGCGCAACGACAACTAAAATTATGCTGGATGTGATAATTGCGCTTATTCCGGCTGCTGTAATGGGGGTGTATTTTTTTGGATTTCGCGCCGCTTTGGTTATTGCGGCAGCGGTGTTATCGGCTGTTGCCGCGGAATGGATATTTGAGAAAATAGTAAAAAAACAAAATACAATCGGGGATTTGAGCGCGGTTGTGACAGGCCTTTTGATTGCGCTTAATATGCCTCCTCATATTCCTTTGTGGATGGTGGTCATAGGTTCGGCGTTTGCTATTATCATAGTAAAGCAAATGTTTGGCGGTTTAGGTAAAAATTTTGTAAATCCTGCTCTTGCGGCAAGATGCTTTATGCTTATAGCATGGACCGGCGCAATGACGGCATTTCACGAACCATTTACAGATGCGGTATCTTCTGCGACTCCTTTGGCTGTAATGAAGGACGGCATGACGGGAAGTCTGCCTTCGATTGTACAGTGCTTTATTGGATTTAAGGCGGGAACGATAGGTGAAGTATCAGCTATAGCGCTTATAATTGGCTTTATGTATCTTCTTATAAAACGTGTTATAAGTGTTAAAATACCATTAGCATATGTGGTATCGTTTGCGGTGCTGACTTTCTTTTTCGGCAAAGACATGCTTGATACGGAATATTTGCTGTATCAGCTTTTGACAGGAGGCTTGCTTTTAGGAGCGTTCTTTATGGCGACAGATTATACAACTACGCCTACAACGTCAAAAGGTATGGTGATTTTTGGTATTGGCTGCGGAATCCTGACATTTATAATAAGACGCTTCGGCGGTTATCCTGAGGGAGTGTCATTCTCAATTTTACTGATGAATTTGGCTTCACCGCTGATTGAGCGGTTTACAGTACCAAAGTCGTTTGGAAACATAGGGGGTGCTCTGCATTGAATGTGAAAATAAATATAGGCGAAATTTTAAAAATCGGTGTAATTTTGTTTTTAATTACCGCAATTCTGGCGGCATTGCTTGCTTTTGTAAATGACAAAACCGCACCGCTTATAGAAAAAAACGCTCTTGAAAAGGAACAAGCCTCGATAAAAGCTGTAATGCCGGAGGCGGTGGAGTTTCAGCAGGCAGTATTAAAAGATAGAGAATTATCTATAGAAGAAGGAATTGTTGATGGGCAAATAAACAATGGTTATATGGCTCTTGACGCAAACGGAAAGATAATTGGGGTCTGCGTTATAACAGAAACTATAGGCTATGATGTTGGAATTCAAACAGTAACAGGTGTCAATACTGATTTAGAAGTTACCGGTGTTGATATAATATCAATGAATGAAACCCCGGGACTTGGCGCAAAAGCTGCGGAGGAGAGCTTCAGAAGTCAGTATATTGGCAAAAGCGGTGAAATAGGCGTTTCAAAAGGAGCTTCTAATGATATGGAAATACAGGCCATTTCAGGAGCAACAAAGACATCAGAGGGAGTTACCAGAGGTGTGAATATTGCGCTTCAGGCCGCTGAAATACTGCTGAATGGAGGAAATGAATAATGGCAAAGGACAATAAAACAGCCGCTTCGGTATTTATTAACGGCTTAATAACAGAAAATCCAACGTTTGTTCAGCTTCTTGGCATGTGTCCTACACTGGCTGTTACAACAAGTCTTCAAAATGGTTTGGGCATGGGATTGTCAGCGACTGTTGTTTTGGTTTGTTCAAATTTTCTTATATCACTTTTGAGAAAAATTATTCCTGACAAGGTCAGAATAGCGGCTTACATAGTTATCATAGCTGCATTTGTAACACTTATTCAGATGTGTCTTAATGCTTTTTTACCTGATTTGGCTTCATCGCTTGGATTGTTCATTCCACTGATTGTGGTAAACTGCATTATACTGGCGCGCGCTGAGGCATTTGCGTCGAAAAATAATCCGTTCCTATCAGCTGTTGACGGCTTGGGAATGGGACTTGGATTTACCGCCGCCCTTTGCGTTATTTCAGCTATTCGTGAATTTTTAGGAGCGGGTTCAATATGGGGTGTAACACTGTATGGTTCGCATATTCAGCCGGCGTCAATTATGATTATGGCGCCGGGGGGATTTATAGTGCTGGGACTGCTTGTAGGTGTAATAAATTATATTGTGTCAAAGAAAAAGGGGGCGTAGAATATGGCATTACAGATAGTATCAATATTGTTATCTGCTCTTTTAACAGAAAATTTTGTCATGGTAAAGTTTTACGGTATATGCCCGTTTTTAGGAGTTTCAAAAAAGGTTGAAACAGCATTTGGGATGGGAATGGCCGTTACGTTTGTAATGGCGCTGGCGTCAGTGTTTACATGGCTAGCAAATAGATTCCTTCTTGCTCCGTTTGAGCTTGGATATTTGCAGACCATACTGTTTATTCTGATAATTGCAGGATTAGTTCAGTTTGTGGAAATGTTCATAAAAAAAAGCATGCCTGCTTTGTATAATGCGCTTGGCATTTATTTGCCTCTTATAACAACTAATTGCGCGGTATTGGGTGTAACGCTGTTAAATGTGCAAAATTATCCGGATAGCTTTTTATTTTCCTTACTTTATGGTATTTTTGCGGCGCTTGGGTTTACGCTTGCAATAGTGCTTATGGCTGGAATAAGAGAATTTCTTGATGAAGATGCCATACCGGAAAGTATGCGCGGATTTCCTATCACACTTATAACAGCTGGACTTATGGCTATTGCGTTTATGGGATTTTCAGGCTTTTCAATCGGATAAGGAGATGGCAAGATGAATATATGGAATATAATAACCGCTGTATGTGTAGTTGGTGGAATAGGATTAATATTTGGATTGCTGCTTGCCTTTGCGGCTCATATTTTTGCTGTAAAAAGAGATGAAAGAGCAGAAAAAATCTTATCAGTTCTGCCAGGAGCGAATTGTGGCTCCTGTGGTTATGCTGGCTGCGGCGCGTACGCAGAGGCTGTTGTTAATGGAACGGCTTCTGTAAACGGATGTACTGTGGGAAAAAATGCTGTCGCGGAACAAATTGCCGATATTATGGGTGTTGAAGCCGAAGAAGTGACAGAATGTGTGGCGAGAGTTATGTGCGGCGGTGACTGCGCTTCAGTTGTATATAAATTTGAATATGAGGGAATAAAAGACTGTAAAGCGGCTGCTAAGTTTGCTGGTGGCGCGAAAAAGTGTGAGAGCGGCTGTCTTGGACTGGGGCATTGTGCGCATGTATGTCCGTTTGGAGCAATAAGTGTAAAAGACGGAGTAGCTATAGTGGATGAGAAGCTTTGTCAGGCTTGTGGAAAATGTATAAATGAATGTCCTAAAAATCTGATAAAGCTTGTTCCTAAAAATATGCGTCACTGGGTGTTGTGCTCAAATCCTGAAATGGGTAAGTATGTGAATCAATATTGTAAAAAAGGCTGTATAGGCTGTAAGCTGTGTGAAAAGGCCTGCGCTTTTGACGCTATTCATGTTATTGATAATCATGCTGTGATTGATTATGATAAGTGCAAAAACTGCGGAGCGTGTGCGCGTAAATGCCCGCGCGGGGTCATTCATATAAAA
>CAJUFV010000191.1 GCA_910585795.1 uncultured Clostridia bacterium
AATTATAAATTAAACTGTTGAGGTTAAAAAGAAATAATGCTATAATAAAATAAAGGTGGGGTTAAAAATGGAAGTATCAAAAACGGCATATTTTTATTTTAAACTTGAGGATGAACCGTGTACGGATTATAAAAATGGCTGGTATGAATGGTATATGAAGAGAGGGTCATGTATCTGATAATAATGGAAATGATATAGTAGCGGTGCCGGGGACAGTATATCTTGTGCCTCCTGACACTCTTATGTATTTCAATTATGAAAATACTGACAGCTTTACGCATAAGCGTGGATTTTCAGCGCGGAACGCGGTTTTATGGACAGTCTTGCTATTCCTTACAGAATGCCGGTAATTATAAAAAATGTTGATGATTTTGAGCTTCTGCTGTATGAAATGCAGGCGAGACAGATTTCGCAGTCTAAATTTAGTCAAATGCAGCAGGATGCCTATTTAATGCTTATTTTATCGTTTATACATGATGAGATATATCCTTTTAAAAAGGATTTTTATCTGAAAAAGGGAGATAACTTACAGGAGCTGCGCAACAAAGTAATGAATAGTCTTGCTATACACTGGACAATAGACAGTATTGCGGAAAGAGCTCACATGAGTGCAAGCACGTTTCAGCGTCAGTATAAAGAACTGTATGGAAAGACGTCTATTGCTGATTTGTATGACATGCGCTTCATAAAAGCTAAGAGATTGCTTGAAACAGGCTATTCTATACCGTATATTCTGCATTCATGCTGTTTTAAGTCTGTGCAGCATTTTTCAGCTTTTTTTAAAAAGCGCGCGGGGATTACGCCTACCGACTATAAAAAGCAATCAGAAAAGAAATGATATATGGAGCTATGGGCTTTGCGATAAAATATATGGGTGTTTATTTGCCATGGTACAGAAAATGAAATCTGTCATTGTAAATGAGCAAAAGGTGTGGTATAATCTTTACTGTAAAGGAGCTTACTATGGGAAAAAGTAATTGTGAAATGTGTATTAATTATTATTATGACGAGGAATACGAGTGCTACACCTGTTCAATGAATCTGGACGAGGATGAAATGTACAGATTTGTGAGAGGACATAATGATGATTGTCATTATTTCAGAATGGGTGATGATTATACGATTGTCAGGAAACAAAATTAGGTGATTGGACGATGGAACGAACGATACTTCACTGTGACTGTAATGGCTTTTATGCGTCAGTAGAATGTGTATTAAGACCTGAACTCAGAGATGTGCCTATGGCTGTGGGCGGTGATGAGGAAATGCGTCATGGAATAATACTGGCTAAAAATGAAAAGGCAAAAAAATTTAATATTCAGACTGCTGAGACCATATGGCAGGCAAAAAAGAAATGTCCTGAGCTTGTGGTAGTTTCACCTCACCGTGATTTGTATTATCAGTATTCAAAGCGTGTCATGGATATTTATAAAAGATATACTGACTATGTGGAATCATTTGGTCTGGACGAGGCATGGCTGGATGTTACTGAAAGCCGTATGCTGTTTGGTGACGGAATTACAATAGCGAATGAGCTTCGCAGACTTGTCAGGGAGGAAACAGGTCTTACTATTTCTGTTGGTGTATCCTTCTGTAAGGTTTTTGCCAAGCTGGGCAGCGACTATAAAAAGCCTGATGCTACCACGGTATTTTCAAAGGGAAACTGGCGTGAGTTCATATATCCGCTGCCGGCGAGGGATTTGCTGTTAGTGGGAAAAAAGACAGAACAGGCGCTCGAGCATATGGGAATAAAAACAATAGGACAGCTTGCAGAGACGGATAAAAATTTACTTATAACACGTTTTGGGAAGCTGGGAGACGCGCTTTACCGCTATGCAAATGGACTGGATACGGATTCCGTAAAATCAATATACTATAAGGATGAGGTAAAATCTGTTGGAAACAGTACCACCTTTGACCATGACCTTGTAGGTGAAAATGAGATAAAGGAAGGTATATACGCGCTGTCAGACAGCATTGCTGCCCGTATGAGGAGGAAGGGAGTTAAATGCACAACTGTTCAGGTTACTATTAAAGACCCGAAATTTAAAACTATAAACCGTCAGCGGAAGCTATGCTATCCTACATATACTTCGCGTGATATACGTGAGACAGCGATGGAAATTGTACGAAGGTCATGGAATATGAAGCTTCCTATAAGGATGATAAGTGTTACAGGTACGGGGCTTGTCAGTGAGAGTACTGTATATGAACAGATAAGCCTGTTTGAAAAAGAGGAGCTTCAAGACAAAAAGGTGGAGCAATTTGAGAAAACCGTGGATGACCTAAAAAAGCGTTTTGGTGATATTATATCGTTTGGAGGAAATAGAAAAAAGAGTAATAAGCATTAAACGGCACATTTCTATGTGCCGTTTTTTATATTCTATCTGTTTCCCTTTATATCAAAGCCGCGCATAACTTCTCTGCGTTTTTCTATTGCGTATTGGGTATAGTATTTATGAGTAACTTCAATATTTTTGTGTCCCATAAGCTCTGCCACCATTTTTATGTCTATTCCATCCGCGATAAGATTGCATGCGAATGTACGTCTCAGCGCGTGCGGCCGCGCCTTGTCAGAGTCAAAAATACCAGCGGCAGCACAGTATTTTTTTAGTGTTTTTTCAACGCTTTGAGCTGTCATGCGTTTACCAAGGCGGCTCAGAAAAAGCGCTTCGGTATCTGCGGCTTTATCGTTGTTCATTCTTTCCTGTATATATGTAAACATTTCATTTTCTACCTGTACAGGCATGAATATTTCCTGCTCGTCACCGCCCTTGCGCGTTACGACGAAGGATGAGGTGTCAAAGCATACGTCGTGAATATCAAGGTTAATAAGCTCGCTTACTCGGCAGCCGGTGCCGAGATACGCTGTAAAAAGCGCAATATCACGCTGTTTTTTGTTTTGGTATTCTGAGAGGTCGCGTCCTGTGTAGTATTTTTCGCCGTTATATATTACATCAAGTAAATTGATAGTTTCCTGAGTAGTAAGCGGACGTTTCATTTTTTGATGTATTTTTTTGAAGTCGATTTTATCAGTGATATTTTGAGAAATAAGGTCATTTTTGTACAGATACCCGAAAAGTCCTCTTATACCTGAAAGCTTTCGATTTATACCGTACGAACTGTTACGCCGGATTCGCTTTATATGCTTTCCGTCTATGGTTATGGTATCTGTTTCATATTCTTTTAGATATGCGGTGAAGCCGTTAAGGTCGCGCAATGTTATCTGCTCCATATGTGATACAGTGAAATCCTCAGTGCGCGTAATATCTTTAAATTTGAATTTTTGCAGATAATCCAGAAAGATTTTTATATCAATACTGTAGCCGATTTGTGTATTTATGCTCTCGCCGTCATAGGCAATTTCTATATAATCAAAAACAAAATCAGGCAGATTTGAAAGAAAATTCATAAGTTTGGCATGTTTACTCATGATATAAGCCTCCTTGTTGTGTGCTATAAAGAGATAGTATGAAATTATTATACTATGTTTTTTTTATTTGTGCAAGTGACGATTTTATTCTTGCAAAACAGAAGAAAATACTGTATGATAGATTTTAGAGGGATTATTTTACAGAAAGAGGAGAGAAGGATATGGGTTTTATATTTAATATTAATACTGAAATTAAATATGAGATTAATACAAAGCCTGTGGTAAACGCGGTCAATATTTTAAAGCGCGATATGAACAGGGTATTTAATATCACAAAGTTGAAAAAGAACAATATTATTTTGTCAACAGATAAAGCGATGACTGCGGAGAACTATAAAATTTCCGTCGGTGACTGCGTTGTGATTACAGCGGGAGATAATCTAGGGTTTGTATACGCTCTTTTACATATCAGTGAAAAATATCTCGGAATAAAACCGTTTTGGTTTTGGATGGAACAGCAGGTGAAAAAAACTGATTTTACTCAAATTCCTGAGGGTGAATATTTTTCACCGAAATATGCGGTACGGTTTCGAGGCTGGTTTTTCAACGATGAGGTACTGCTTATGAGATGGAAAGTAAACGGTGATGACAGAGAACCGTGGAGAATGGCGTTTGAAACGCTTCTGCGCTGCGGAGGAAACATTACAATTCCGGGTACTGATAAAAATTCACGGTTAAATAGGCAGATGGCGGCGGATATGGGACTCTGGATAACGCATCACCATGCTGAGCCGCTTGGAGCGGAAATGTTTGCAAGAGCGTATCCGAATATAGCGCCTGATTTCAGTGAAAGACCGGACCTGTTTTATAAGCTGTGGGAGGACGCGGTAATTGAGCAGAAAGATTATAGAGTTGTATGGAATTTGTGTTTCAGAGGTCAGGGAGACTGCCCTTTCTGGAGTCATGATACAAGCGGAAAGTATGATACGGAGGAAAAACGCGGAGCGCTGATAAGCGCTCTCATTAAAAAGCAGTGTGATATAGTAAGAAAGTATGTTGATAAGCCGATATTCTGTACAAATCTGTATGGAGAAATAATGGAGCTGTATAATAGCGGATATATAGAGCTTGATGATGACATTATAAAGGTAAAAGCAGACAACGGATATGGTAAGATGGTAACAAGGCGGCGTGACAATCATTCAGTGAGAGTTTCATCTATGCCTGTTAAGGGCGGAGGCTGTCAGGGGATTTATTATCATGTGTCTTTTTACGACTTGCAGGCGGCAAATCATATAACCATGCTGCCGAACAGTGTGGATTTTGTTGACAGAGAGCTTACATCGGTGCTCGAAAATGATGGTAATGATTTTTGGATAATTAATTGTTCAAATGTAAGACCGCATGTTTATTATCTTGATGCGGTACGTAAAAAATGGCTGGGAGAAGCCGTTACAGATGACACACACAGCTGCGGCTTTGTTAATGAATATTATGACGGTGACAGCGGTATAGAAAAAGCGTTTTGCGAGTATTCGAAAGCAATGCCTGCGTATGGTAAAAACAGTGATGAGCATGCCGGCGAACAGTTCTATACAGAGAATACGCGTATTATAGCGCATAATCTGATTATTGGTAACAGAGGGAAAGTAAAGCAGCTGGAATGGATTGCCGGAAATGGCACGTTTTTTGAGCAGACAGAGCGAATATGCGGTATATGCCGAAAAAGCTTTAACAAAATAGAAGCATATTTTGAATATTGCGGAAAAACGAGCGGAAAACTGGCGGGAAATGTAAAACGGCTCTTTGATACCACATTGTTTTTACAGGTGAAAATACATTATTACTGCGCTAAGGGGATGATAGCTATTGGCTATGCTGTGGCTGAATTTGAAAAAGGGAATTATAAAAAAGCCTTTGTTTATGCCGGAGACAGCGCGGAGCAGTTTAGTACAGCGCAAAAAGAAATGCGGGAGAGTGAAATCGGTATTTGGGACGGTTTTTATTATAATGACTGCTTCGCGGATATAAAGCACAGCGCGTATCTGATGCGTAAGGCAATGGGATATATTAGAGAGGTTGGAGATAACGTAAGACATGATAAGTGGTATAGAGACATTATGTACGCACCGGAGGACAGAGATGTTATGCTGTTGCTTGTGACGGATAATCATATGACAGATGAGGAATTATATCAGGCTATTAGGGGAGAACAGAAATGATTTTTGGAGTTGATTATTATCCTGAGAAATGGGATAGAAGCGAATGGGAAAGTCAGGCAAAACTGATAAAGGATGGTGGCTTTAATACTGTCAGAATGGGTGAGTTCGCATGGAGCCTGTTTGAAAAGCAAGAGGGAAGTTTTAATTTTGCGTTTCTTGACGAAGCGATAGATATACTTGCGTGTGAGGATATAAATGTCATTTTTGGAACGCCTACCGCTTGTGCGTATCATAGCGCAAAGCGCGGATGTAAAAATAACAGAGGCGCCTTATGGAGTGGAGATTGTGAAGCGTGATGGGTATATAATTATTATTAATCATAATGAAAACACTGTTGACACAGGTATAAAAGGAGTATCTCTTATAACAGATACTAAATTTGACGGTATACTTGACGGCTATGGTGTAGAATTTATAAAATGGGGAGAGTAAAAAATGGAATATAAATTTAAGGAATATAAGGAAACACCATTGCTTAAAAAGCATCTTAATATGGGTGGTAAAAACCCTGACGGAGAGGAAATAAATCTGACCAGCCGTTATTTTACACGGGGTGGGAAGCCGTTTATAGGCGTTATGGGAGAGTTTCATTTTTCCAGATATGACCGGCATGAATGGCAAAAAGAGCTTGCTAAAATGAAGGCTGGCGGCATTACAATTGTTTCAACCTATTTGTTCTGGATTTACCATGAGGAAACAGAAGGCGCGTATGATTTTACGGGTGATAATAACGTACGCGCATTTGTTGAGACTTGCGCTGATATTGGGCTTGATGTGGTTATTCGTATAGGACCGTGGGCGCATGGTGAATGCCGTAACGGAGGATTTCCTGACTGGCTTATGAGAAAATCGTTTGCGCTTCGTGATAATAATGGGGAATATCTTGCCCTTGTGCGAAAGTGGTATGGCAGGATTTATGATGAGGTAAGAGGACTGTTTTATAAAGACGGTGGTAACATTATCGCGGTACAGCTTGAAAACGAGTTTGTTGATAATGCGGAGCATATTGCAAAGCTAAAGGAAATCGCGGTAGAATGCGGGCTTATTGCTCCGCTTTATACTGTCACAGGCTGGAACAGCGCGGCTGGAGCAAAAATACCGATAGATGAGGTTGTTCCGGTATTTGGAGGATATTGTGAAGCGCCGTGGGAAAATCATATAAAAAGATTGAATCCGTCGCCGCATTACTTTTTTAATCGAATGAGAAATGACAGTGCCATTGGCACAGACCTTATAGCGCGGACAGATAATGACGGCTGGCAGCTTCCATATGAAAGGTATCCTTTTGCCACATGCGAGCTGGGCGGCGGAATACAGGTGACACACCACAGACGGCCGATTATAAAGCCTATGGATATTTATGCGGTATCACTTGTAAAAATAGGTGACGGGAATAATCTTGTCGGATATTACATGTATCACGGAGGAACAAATAAAATAGGTACAAAATCTACGCTTAACGAGTCAAAGGCTACAGGTTATCCTAACGATTATCCGATATTATCGTATGATTTTCAGGCCCCGTTGTCGGAGTACGGCGAAGTGCGTGAGCATTATGGGTTGTTGAATATGCTTCATATGTTTGTACAGGATTTTGGTGAAATAATTGCACCTATGGAAGCAGTTGATGCTAAATATGCCCTTCCTCCGGAGGATACTGCTTCGCTTAGGTATGGTATGAGGACAGACGGAACCGGAGGATTCGTATTTGTTAATCATTATCAGCGTCTTACAAAGCTGAAAGACATTAAAGGCGCAGTTATAAATACGGGGACAGTAAAATTTCCGGCGATTGATGTGAAGGGTGATATAAGCTTTTTTATGCCGTTTAATATGAATTTAGATATACAGAATGGCGGCTCTGTTTTGCTTGAATACGCAGCGGCTCAGCCTCTGTGCAGACAGGATGACACATTCTTTTTTGCGGAAATACCGAATATACAGGCGGAATACAAATTTGGGGACAGACAGGTATTCAATGACAATATTATAGAGTATCACGGTGTCAGAATTGTCACAGTATCATTTGACAGAGCAAAGTATATGCGTAAGCTGTCAGGGACGGTATATATAGGAGACAGATGTAATTTATATGAGGAAAACGGAAAAATATATTCAGCTGAGGACGGTGACTTTGAGTGTGTAAAATGGAACGGCAGTGAGTTTGAGGCGTTCACTGTAAATCAGCCGTATAGAAAAACAAATATTATTATAGAGGATACTGTGGACGCTCCGTTTAATCCAAAGTATAAAGAGGAATTAAGTATTGGAGGGGACAGAAAAATCACATGGAAGAAAATAAGCGCGGATAGCGCGTATGGATTTGCTGAGATAAGCTATACAGGTGATACCGCTCAGTTATATGTTGATGGAGAGTTGGCGGCAGATGACTATTATTATGGAAAGCCATGGAGAGTGCCGTGTAAAATAATTTACGGAAAAGAATGTTACATTGCGATATCAGAAATAAAAGATGATTTTTACAAAGAATTTTAGGAGGATGAAAAATGGAAATGACATTGCGCTGGTACGGTACGGATTTTGATACTGTCACCTTAAAGCAGATAAGACAGATACCCGGTGTGACCGGAGTTATAACAACACTTTATAATACTAAACCGGGAGAGGTGTGGAGCAAAGAGAAAATCCAAGCTATGAAGGAGGAGGTGGCTTCAGCCGGACTGCGTGTGAGCGGAATAGAGAGTGTGAATGTACATGACGCGATTAAGGTGGGAACGCCTGACAGAGAAAAATATATTGATAATTATATTGAAACTCTTAAAAATTTAGGTGAAGAAGATATTCATCTTGTATGCTATAATTTTATGCCTGTATTCGACTGGACACGCAGTGAGCTGGCAAGAAAGCGTCCTGATGGTTCTACAGTACTTGCGTATAATCAGGAGGATATTAATAAAATAGTTCCTGAGAAGATGTTTGAAAGTATTTCAAAGGATATGAACGGAACAGTCATGCCGGGCTGGGAGCCTGAAAGAATGGAAAGAGTTAAAGAGCTTTTTGAAATGTATAAGGATGTTGATGACGAAAAACTGTTTGAAAATCTGAAATATTTTCTTGAGAAGATAATGCCTGTTTGTAATGAGTACGATATAAAAATGGCGATTCATCCGGATGACCCCGCATGGAGTGTATTCGGACTGCCAAGAATTATTATAAATAAAAAGAATATTTTACGTATGATGAGCATGGTGGATGATGTTCATAACGGAGTAACATTTTGTTCAGGTTCATACGGTACAAATTTGGAAAATGACTTGCCTGATATGATACGCTCTTTAAAAGGGAGAATACATTTTGCGCATGTGCGTAATCTGAAATTTAATTCATCTACAGACTTTGAGGAGGCAGCGCATCTTTCATCTGACGGCAGCTTTGATATGTATGAGATTATGAAAGCGCTTTATGATATAGGCTTTGACGGCCCTATACGTCCGGACCATGGACGAATGATATGGAATGAGGTCGCAATGCCGGGTTACGGTCTTTATGACAGAGCGCTGGGGGCGGTATATCTGAACGGACTATGGGAGGCAATAGATAAAAGCAGCAGATAAGAAATTACGAAAAAACAGTTAGGGAAATCTAACTGTTTTTTTTTGTAATGACTCGTATGTCTTATGCAATTTAACAAAATAATAAATATTTTCCTGAAAAGTATTGACAGCTGCGAACAAAAAGAGTAAACTTACAACATAAGTTAGCAATAAATAACTTATGTTATATTAAGCATACGAAGTTAACGTGAGTGAAAAGGAGGATAAGATGATGCCGTTGTCAATGGTGAATATAGGAGAGATAAGGCGGGTTATTAAAGTGACAGGAAATGATAAAACAAAGAAATTTCTTGAACATCTGGGTTTTGTAACCGGCTGTTATGTTACAGTTATTTCTGAAATATCGGGAAACTTGATAGTAAATGTTAAAAATTCACGTATTGCTATTGAACGTTCAATGGCAAATAGAATAATGGTTTGATTATTTATAAGGAGGGATATATATATATGCGAACTTTAAAGGAAGTAAAAATCGGTGAGATTGTCAAAGCTGTGAGTCTTAATGGGGATGGTGCCGTGAAGCGCAGAATAATGGATATGGGAATTACAAAAGGAGTCGAGATTTATGTAAGAAAATCAGCTCCGTTAGGTGACCCCATAGAAGTAACAGTTCGCGGTTATGAGCTTTCGCTCCGAAAGGCAGATGCCGGAATGATAATGGTAGAGTAATTTTTTTTGCACGCTAGTTAGCTAGAGGTAATTAAAGTTTATGGAGGTAAATATAATGTCTTTTAAAATAGCACTTGCAGGAAATCCGAATTCAGGAAAAACAACGTTGTTTAACACGCTTACCGGCTCAAATCAGTTTGTAGGTAACTGGCCGGGCGTCACAGTAGAAAAAAAAGAGGGAAGGCTCAAGGGATATAGAGAGGTGAAAATTATTGACCTTCCCGGTATTTATTCACTGTCGCCATATACAATGGAGGAGGTCATAGCAAGAAATTATCTTATTGAGGAACGTCCGGATGTGATACTTAATATTATTGACGGTACAAACCTTGAGAGAAATTTGTATCTCACAACACAGCTGGCAGAGCTTGGGATACCTGTTGTGGTAGCAATAAATATGATGGATATTGTGAATAAAAACGGCGATATAATTGATTTAAAGAAGCTTGGCGAAGCTGTAGGCTGTGAGGTGGCCGCAATATCCGCACTGAGGGGTACGGGAATTAAGGAGGCGGTTAAAAAGGCGGTAAATGCAGCGGAAAAAAATAAATTTAATGCTGTACATATTTTTAATGAAAAGCTTGAAAATATAATTGCGGATATAGCCGCGCGTATTGATATTTCAGTAACGGAGGAGCAAAAGCGTTTTTATGCTATAAAGCTGTTTGAACGGGACAGTCAGGTTTTGCAGAGCATGAGTAATGTACCTGATGTCAAGGATATTATAGAGACAACGGAAAAGGAAATGGATGACGATAGTGAAAGTATTATCATAAATGAACGGTATAATTATATTTCGTCTGTAATAAACAGCTGTTGCAAAAAGAAAAAGAAATTAAAGCTGTCACTCTCTGATAAAATTGATAGGGTTGTTACCAACAGATGGCTTGCGATACCAATTTTTATGGCAGTAATGTTTATTGTTTATTATATATCGGTAACAACAGTAGGTACATGGGCAGCTGACTGGGTAAATGATGGATTGTTTGGTGAAGGCTGGAATGTGTTTGGTATATCTGTACCGGGAATTCCTACGATAATGGAAGCAGGACTCGAGGCTTTCGGCACGGCACAATACCTTAACAGTCTTATACTTGATGGTATTGTGGCGGGTGTCGGAGCAGTACTGGGCTTTGTGCCGCAGATGCTTGTGCTGTTTGCGTTTCTTGCGTTTCTTGAGGCATGCGGATATATGTCAAGAATAGCGTTTATTATGGATAGAATATTCAGGAAATTCGGTTTGTCAGGTAAATCATTTATACCAATGCTTATTGGTTCAGGCTGCGGGGTCCCTGGTATTATGGCTTCGAGAACAATTGAAAATGAACATGACAGGCGAATGACAGTTATAACAACAACCTTTATTCCATGCGGGGCGAAATTGCCTATAATTGCGCTTATTGCAGGAGCGTTATTCGACGGCGCGGGATGGGTTGCGGTAAGCGCGTACTTTATAGGTGTGGCCGCTATTGTAGTTTCGGGTATCATTCTGAAGAAAATGAAAATGTTTTCAGGCAATCCCGCGCCGTTTGTAATGGAGCTGCCGTCGTATCATTTTCCGACTGCGGGAAATATTTTTCGGAGTATGTGGGAGAGAGGATGGTCGTTTATTAAGAAGGCGGGAACGGTGATTCTTTTGGCCGCTGTTCTTATCTGGTTTTTACAGGGCTTTGGCTTTGAAGATGGATTTGGTATGGTGGAGGATATGAATAATTCAATCCTCGCTAAAATTGGAGGTATAATAGCCCCTGTATTTGCTCCGTTAGGCTGGGGAGATTGGAAAGCGGCTGTTGCGGCTGTCACTGGTCTTGTCGCAAAGGAAAATATTGTAGGAACATTTGGTATTTTATACGGCGGCTTTGATGAGATGGCGGAAGATGGTTATCAGATATGGAGCAACCTTGCTATGGATTTTACAAAACTGTCGGCTTATTCATATCTTGTATTTAATCTTTTGTGCGCGCCGTGCTTTGCGGCAATAGGAGCTATAAAGCGTGAAATGAATAATGCTAAATGGACGTGGTTTGCGATAGGCTACCAATGTGTGTTCGCGTATGCTGTGTCATTATGTATTTTTCAGCTGGGAAAACTGTTTTCAGACGGCAGTTTTGGAATAGGTACAGCAGCGGCAATTATAATTGTAATTGTATTTGCCTATTTACTTTTCAGGCCGTATAAAGAAAAAGATAAAATTAATGATAAAACAAAGAATGTTTGGAGCATAAACAGAAAGGTGATGTGATAAATATGATAGCTACTGTAGTTATTACTTTAATTATTGCGGCTCTTGTTGGGCTGATTATTGTAAATAAAATAAAGAAAAGTAAAGATGGGCAGAGAAGCTGCGGGTGTGGATGTTCCGGCTGTTCAATGTCAGATGTGTGTCATAAAAAGTAGATAAAAAAGAGAAGCCATCAGACTAATATGTATTTTAAGAAGCGCATAACTTTTGGGGATATATTATCTGACGGCTTTTTGTATGTGTTTCAAAGATATTCATCAGATTATTTTTGTCATTTTAATATGCGGGCAGTCCTGGTCAGGATATGCCTCACCGACAGGCATGTAACCGAGCTTGATATAAAAATCCATAACGCGTATCTGCGCTGACAGTTCTATTGAGGTGAAATTAAGTTCAGCCGCTTTTTTCTCAAGAATGGCTATTATAAGGCTTCCGAGTGACATTTTACGGAATTCCGGTAATACTGCCACACGTCCTATGTGAGCCATACCGTTTTTATCTGTAAACAATCTGCCCGTTGCCGCAAATTGATTCCTGATAAAAATAACCGCGTGATATGCTGTATGGTCAATATCGTCAAATTCGTCTGTAAAGCCCTGTTCTTCTGTAAATACGCGCTTGCGTATATCTATAGCCTCAGGACAATTGTTTAGTCCTTTGCAAAGTATGTATTTCATGATTAACACCTCCGATTTATTGCATGAGTATTTGCTTAAGCTCTGATAGATTGTCGGCGATATAGTCAGCTCCAGCGGTTTCCAGTTCGCCTTCCGCAGCATAGCCAAAACGTACTCCGCAGGAAGCGATATGACATTTTTTTGCTCCGAGTATATCGTGTTCTCTGTCTCCGACCATAATGATTTTATCGCGCTGACATTCCAGCTTATTAATAGCATATTCAATTACTTCATCTTTGTTGTTTCGCGTACCGTCAAGTTCTGAGCCGCTTACCAGTTTAAAGTATGGACGCAGACGGTATTTTGCCATAATGCGTTCCGCGAATATACGCGGTTTGGACGTGGCAAGTACAAGTATATGTACGTTGTCTGTTAATACTTGCAGTAAATTATAGATTCCATCATATACTTTGTTTTCAAAAATGCCAATAGAGGCAAACCGTTCGCGGTATTTATCAACGGCTTCAAGCGCCTTGTGTTTGTCGAATCCGTAGTATTCCTGAAAAGAATATAATAGAGGAGGACCTATGAAGCGTATAAGCTTGGAATAGTCTGTTTCGTGTATTCCATAATAGTCCAGAGCGTATTTCACACAGTTAGTTATTCCCTCCTGAGGGTCTGTAAGTGTTCCGTCAAGGTCAAAAAATATATATTTATATTGCATAATTTCACTCCTGAAAATATCTGTAATATTGATTGCACGTTATTATAACACAGTATATATTTAAAAGCAATTGTAAATTGAAAATAATTTATAAAAGGTCTTTTCATACGGAAAAAAATATGTTAAAATGAATTTAGGCTTTAAAGAAAAGGAGAAAAGAATATGTACATAGGAATAGATTTGGGAGGTACCAATATAGCAGTTGGTATGGTGGATGATAACGGAAAAATATTAGCTCAGGAGTCTTTGCCGACACTCAGCGGAAGAAGCTATGAGGAAATAGTAAAGGATATGGCGGTGTTGTGTGAAAAAGTGGCAGAGCAGTCGGGTCACAGTATGAAAGAGGTCGACGCGATTGGTATAGGCAGTCCTGGAGCGGTTGACAGTGAAAATGGTGTAGTTATATTTGCGGGTAATCTTAAATTTGAAAAAGCTCCTATTGCGCTGGAAATGAGAAAATATTTTGATATTCCTGTTAATCTTGAGAATGACGCAAATGCCGCCGCTTATGGTGAATATGCGGTGTGCGGACATGAGGCGGAGAGCTTTGTATTTATCACACTCGGAACAGGAGTAGGCGGCGGAATAATAATTAATAATCAGATATACCGCGGCTTTAACGGTGCGGGAGCGGAAATCGGTCATATGACGCTGAAAATGGACGGAAAACCATGCACATGCGGCAGAAAAGGATGCTTTGAGGTATACGCGTCGGTCACGGCGTTAATAGAACAGACTGTGCAGGCTATGAGTAAAAATCCTGAATCAATGATGAATGATTGGATTAAAGAAAACGGACATGTAAGCGGAAGAACAGCGTTTGAATGCGCCGCGAAGGGAGATGAGGCGGCAATGCAGGTGAAGGATACATATATCCGATACGTCGCGGAAGGCGTGACGAGTATTGTTAATATATTTCAGCCTGATATGCTTGTGATAGGAGGCGGGATAAGCAGGGAAGGAGATGTGCTTTTAAAGCCGTTAAAGGGATATGTCAGTAACGGTGATTTTAATAAGTTTATGAAGAAAACAGATATACAAACGGCAAAGCTGTTTAATGACGCGGGAATAATAGGCGCGGCGCTTGCGGCAAAAAATAATGTGTAAAATCAAAAAGAACACTGTCAGGGCGACATTGTTAAGACAGTAAAGTAGATTGTCTGTCAAGCAGGATTAGAAAAAGCAAATCGTTTCATTTTGAAAGATTTGCTTTTTCTTTGTATTATGTCACGGTATAGTGGGACTGATGTCGATATTTTAGCTATTAAAAACGGCATAAACACTTACTTTTTCGGGTGTGAAATGCCGTCAGACTCAGGAGGTATGTATAGGTATATTAAAACCTCTCAAAACGCGGTTCTAAATGTCCACATAATTTTATGATAAATAAAATTTCAAAGTGAACATTATTTATGAATTAATGACGCAATAGACATACTGTTTTTTCTTGATTTTTCAATTTCCATAAGTTCTTTTTGAAATTCCTGAAGTGATATGCTTACGGTTCTGTTTGTAATGTGAAATCCACAGCTTGGACATACTGCAGTCAGTCCGTTTATCGGACTGCCGCAGTTAGGACATTTTAGGATTTTCCTGCATATTCCTGTTATCGCTGACTGGTGTTTATAGGCTGAACACCATCTGATGGCGTTCAGAATTCAGAGCAGAATTTTACCTTGCTTAATAGTTCCTTACCGCAATTTTGACAAAAGCCATTTTTTGTCCTTCTTTATTATATAAACCTTATTTCATTATAATTTGTTTTGCCCATTCCTCTGCTTCTTTTGACTCTTGCAAAACAATTTCCTGCCATATTCCCTGATAATACAGCCCGCCGCATTTTGAAGAGTTTTTACGATTGCCGCAAATATTCTCCGGCATAAGAAAGTTATATGCTATCCAGTTACCTTTTGAATGACCTTCCATTGTCAAAACCCTGTCTGGCAGATAATCCAAAGTTCCGTATCCGGGTAAATTTTCGTTAAATGATAGGTTTTTTGACGGTATGTAAATTGCGTTTGTTTTATCAGATAATCTATCATCAGATGAATGAGGATGCCAGTGTAATTCTTTTATTTTCTTTTTATCAGTGATAATATCGCCAATCTGCATATAACCCCAAACGGCATGTATGTTATTATAATCATAAAATGAAAAATCTTTATATTTTTCCCGTTCGCAATCATTTCTATTAGAATAACGATACTTTCCATCTTCCTCAACCACTCTGTGATACCAGCCAAAAAACAGAAACAAATCACCAACTGTGACATTGTGATTTTGTAAATATGTATTTGCCGCAGAAATCTGTCCAAACGCTGGAAGCCAACCGTCTATTTTTCTTTTTCTGACATCTGAACGGATATCTGGATCGAGGTGACAAGCAACATATGTCTTTTTGGGATTTAGCTGATTTAGCAGCTCTGAGTATAATAAATCTCTGTAACACAAATCATCATACCGAACATCGTCTGTTGATGGAATAGGCATTGATAACATTGTGCCATCGGGCATAATCGGGCTGGGACAACCTCCGTTGCTTCCGTCAAAACCTTTTCTTGATAAAATGATTTTCATATTATGAACACTCCCTATAATATGTTTTAACTTCAAGTTCTGTATGAGGTTTACGTCCTTTAGAGCCTTCTTTAAGATACTTTTCACCACCGCAAAATTCTTTTATAAGCTCAAACAATTTTTTACTTTCTTTAATATTATCATCGGTCAATATATCAGATGGTTTATACTTGTTTCGTCCGTTTGGTTGCTCGCCTCTTGTTTTAGGAAAGTAGGATAAAATTGTACTGGTACATGGCACAGCTTCCTTACCGTAATATACAAACTCATCTGATAGGAGAACATATTTGCCCGATATGTCTCTACCGTGTTGTTCTGTATTAAAACCATGAAAATTACAATTAAATTTATTTCTTTCGAGATTATCTGTCTTTATGTAATAAATATCATCCTTTCTATTCCTGTATTTTTTATTCGCCTCACTGTGTTTATAATATTCTGTCATTTCAATTACAGCTGTAATTTTAGCAAAAAACAAAAATTTATTTTGATATATTCCTGATATGTATACTTCATAATCATCAAGTATTGAATTAATTTCAGTCCATAAAGTGCCGATAAAGTATCTTAGTCCGCATTCGACAAAATTGCCGTTTCTGTATTGTCCGCCTTTGCAGCAAGCAAGTGTAAAGAAATCATTATCAATGCACGGGGCACAGCCTGTGTCGCTTGTCAGCCGATACCTGAATATAATTTTCTTTCTCATGTTATCACCCTGAAAATTTAATATTTATATAACATACAATTCAAATCATGTAGAAAAATACATTTTCATACTATATTATAGCATAATCCCATTTTGATGTAAACATATAAACTGTCAAAATTTCGCATTGTATGCAAAAAAACGGAGCAGTTATACAGTAACAACTCCGTTATTTCGCATTCATTAATAATTTTCTTGCCACTGTAAACTTCTCATTCCCGACAGTGGGAATATCGCGATAACAGGTATCAAGTGAAAATTGTTAGTCATAGTCAAATGATGCATCTACTCATTTATAAATTATTTTGTATGCCTCTTTTAAGGCATCCATATACTTCTTGCCGTTCTGAACCTCTGTAATAAGGTCGGCAAGAAGTACCTGTAATTCTTTCTCATTACAAAGTAAAATGAATAACATCATAGCCTAAACTATGCTGTTATTTCAAAAAAGCATTATTTACTGTCTTAACAGTGTTCGCTGTCAAGGTGTTCTTTTTTAACAGGAATTACGGTATTCACTGGGAGACATGTTTTCTCTGCTGCGGAAGGCCTTGCTGAAATAATATACATTTGAAAAACCGCATAGTGACGCGGTTTCAGTCACTGAGCTTCCGTTTTCAAGCAGTTTTTTCGCGTATGAAATGCGTATGGAAAGAAGATAGTCAATCGGGGTTGTACCGTGTACTTTTTTAAAAGTCTTTCCATAATATGAAACACTTTTTTTTGAAATGGACGCAAGTTTTTTTAGCGTGATTTGTTCGGTAAAATGTTCCGACATATACGCTATAGATGCTTTAGTCATATTTTTTTCCGAATAGCTTATGTTCTGCTTTATGTCGGATAATAAGAGTGAAAGTATTTCAGTGGCATAAAATCTCATCTGAAAGGCGGCTTCATATTGCAGTGTTGTGTATTGATGCTGAATGTGTTCAAAAAGCTGTTCCAGTCTTGTAAAAAGTATCTCATCATCAATATGGCGCACAAATTCGAGAGGCAGCGGTGGATTTTCAATCCACCAGTCTGTCTTATGCTCAAAAAGCAGGCGATATCTGAAATTAAAGCTGCGAAATTCAAGTTTTTCTTTATCCGCGCGCATGCTTCGATTTACGCCGGCGGGGAAGAATACAATATCGCCTTTGCGTACACTTGCTTTGGTATTTTTACATGTAAACAAACCTGTTCCGCCGCATATGAGAACGAGATTGCAGTAGTCTGTTTTTTCATCTGAATAAAACCATTCTTCAGAGATGGTATGATGCGCGGAATAAAGACATTTTATAAAAATATTTTTTGAAATCCAGC
>CAJUFV010000192.1 GCA_910585795.1 uncultured Clostridia bacterium
ATGTCCAAGGAGGAATACGTCAGACCTTGCACTCTCATTATAGCAGTTTAAGCAACAAGATGGATATATACACGACTGGTTGTCGTGTGATTTACCCATAAATTTATTATAGTAGGAGGAAAATAATGAAAGAAATTGAAAGGAATTGGTGTAATAATAAAAAGTGCTCTGAGTGTGTAGAAGGCTGTTTGCTGGACGAGATTATGCCGTGTTCTCCTGATTGTGAGAATTTGACTTGTGATGGTAAAATATTGCTCAAACAATGTTGGGAATGTGGCTGTGATGCTGCTCTTTCTGTATTTGGACTGACAGATATGAGTGAGTTGAAAGAATTGCTTAGTGCTGAACCGATAATAGATTATCCTATTGATTTTATGTCTATGGTGGATGATTTGAACCAAAAGTAAAATTATCTGTCGAAAAGTTGACAAAACAAGAAAGAGTTAAGGAATATTATTACGAAGTTTGCTGAAAAGAATTATAGGATTGAAGTGATAGGAGAACCTTCATATGCTAATGACGGTCTTTGACTTAATGATAAACCTATTGTTTTGTTCAAAAAGGAGTGGAAGTAATGATTATGTTAGAGATGTAGATAAATAAAAGCAATAATAGCTTGAATTTATAAGTTGATTATGATATTATATAAATATGGGTGGAGGTAAAAATATATGGAATATGAAAATACGCTGGCAAAGGATATATCCGGAGCGGGCGGCAATACTGCATTGGACGCTTCATGTAAGCGTTTGCTTGCTAATAGGTCAATCCTTGCATGGATATTGAAAGATTGTGTTGAAGAATATCGAAACTGTGATATACAGGATATAGCAGAGAAGTATATTGAGAGCGAACCTCAGATTGCAGAAGTTGCAGTAACCCCTGATGAGACCAATGCATCAATACGCGGAATATCAAATGAAGATGTCACACTTACGGAGGGTACAGTTACATATGACATTCGTTTTATGGCAACCGCTCCGGTATCAGGAGAGTTGATTCAGCTAATAATAAATATAGAAGCACAGAATGATTTTTATCCGGGGTATCCATTAATAAAACGTGGCATATACTATTGCAGTAGGATGATTTCTGCACAATATGGAACAGAATTTACTCAATCGCGATATGGAGATATAAAAAAGGTATATTCAATATGGGTTTGTGCCAGACCGCCGAAGAATAGAGAAAATAGCATTACAAGCTATTCATTGACAGAAAGAAATATAGTTGGTAATGTTAAAGAACCTATACAAAACTATGATTTAATGACAGCGGTAATGATATGCCTTGGTTCAGTGAAAGATGAAAACAGCAGCAGTGTTTTAAATCTGCTTGAAGTGTTGTTGTCGTCAAAAATGCAGCCTGAAAAAAAGAAACAGATTTTACAAGAAGATTTTAATATAAAAATGACAGAAACATTGAATGAGGAGGTGTCAGTTATGTGTAATTTAAGTAAAGGCATAAAAGAAGACGGAATTGCCGAGGGTATGGAGAAAGGTATGGTATTGGCAATCCAAAATTTGATGGATAAGTTGAAAATGACAGCAGAACAGGCTATGGAAACTATGGATATAAGCAAAGAAGAATATCCCAAATATAAGGAGCTTTTGAAGCAGTCAGTACCAAAGGCATAATGCATTATTTAAAGTAGAAAAGGTAGATAAAAAAGAAGAATAAGTGATATAGCAGGAACTTTCTGTTGTATCGCTTATTTTTTTTGATTCAATTTGATTTAGCGCATATTAAAATATATGTTTCTATATACCATAAAAACTTATATTCCGCATTACTATCGTGTTTGTAAAGGGTTATTCGCATTTGTTTTTTTGAAATCTAAAAAAATCAATTTTAAAATAATAAATAAAGATAGAGAGAGAAATTTCTTTAAAATAACATAGGAAGGGGAGGATTCCAATGAACAGATAATTCCCGCAGTGCGGGATAAAAGTATTTTATTTATTATTCGAATAGCAAACAAAATATACAAACGGAAGGGGTGTTTTATATGAAAACACAAGTTAAAAAAATCATTTCCGCAGCAGTATCGGCGGCAATGATTGTATCGTCATTTTCGGTATTTGCTGAAATTGATGTAAGTGATGAGGTGATGGATGCAGATAGGTACATAAGTATTGATACGGCTGTTAATCTTGAAATTCCTGATGAAGAAATAGAAGCAAGTATAAAATCAACAATTACGCCGGATGAAAATGTCATTACAGAAATAATAGACGAGGAAATAATGAATGAAACTGATATTTCGGATATGACGGTATGGGATATTCCCGATTCCTTAGAATGGAATGAGGAGTTGTTTAGTCCATTAGAGCTTAATGTCGATACATCAGGTCAATGTGGTGATAATCTTACGTGGAATTTGGATGGTAGTACATTAACCATAAGTGGTACAGGGGACATGTATGCTTATCCTGTGCGCTCATTGAGCAGTTCTTATAGAAGTACAGCTCCATGGAGTGGAGTTAGTAATGTGATTATAAGTGAAGGGGTTACAAGTATAGGAGCAGGCGCGTTTGCTTGTCAGTCAATTACAAGCATAACCATTCCGGATAGTGTAAAAATAATAGGTGAACAGTCATTTGCGGGCTGTAAGTCTCTGGCAAATATTGATTTTGGCATCGGTTTAAATGAGATTGGTTCTTTTGCGTTTCAGGATTGTACGAGCCTGACAGATGTTATTATCCCTGATAATATAACAATAATTGATTCCGGAGCCTTTTCAGCTTCAGGTTTGAAGAATATAACATTGCCTAATACAATTACCATTATTGAAGATTTTACTTTTAGTAAAACAAAAATAGAGAATATAATTATTCCGGACAGCGTAATATCAATTGGCAACGAGGCATTTTCAGAATGTAGAGGTTTAGACAATGTAGTAATACCTGATAGTGTTACAAATATTGATGGATGGGCGTTTAAATTGTGCAGCAGCCTTACTAATATAAAGCTTAGTAATAGACTTCAAAAGATTAATGCAAGTGTGTTTTATCAATGTACAAAGCTTAAAACATTAGTAGTTCCAAGCAGTGTGACCGAGATTGCGG
>CAJUFV010000193.1 GCA_910585795.1 uncultured Clostridia bacterium
AAAATGTATTTATATTGTCGTAATTTATGGTATAATTATGGTGAGGTGATTATTATGGATAAATTCGGAACAATCTTAAAAGAAACAATCGAACGCAAAGGCGTTACACAGCGTTGGGTAGCAGAACACGCAGACACTACGGAGGCAACAATATCTCGCTATACTTCCGGCATACACAATCCACCTGTTCTTGAAATAGTAAAAAACATTTCAAAATGTCTTGGGGTTTCTGTCGATTATCTTATTGGTGCTTCTAATTGCGAAACACAAAGTCCAAACTATCCTACTGATATTAAATTGCTGATGCAGTCATACGAAAAAGCCTCGGATGCAGACCGCAATGTAATATGGGCGGTCTTTGACAAATACCTTTCTTCAACGGACAAGGCAGAATTGAATCAGGCTATGAACGTAAAAGAAGGTACTAACAAATGAGCAATAAAGACTACAGCGTTAGAAACGTCTTAAACAAATTGAAATGCGCTATATATATACGAGTATCTACGCATTATCAAATCGACAAGGACAGCCTTCCGCTTCAGCGTGAGGATTTAATCAACTATGCAAAATATGCACTAAACATTGACAGCTATGAAGTATTTGAGGATGCCGGATATTCTGCAAAGAATACTGACCGACCTGCATATCAACAAATGATGTCAAGGCTTCGCACAGGCGAGTTTTCTCATATCCTTGTATGGAAAATAGACAGAATAAGCAGAAATCTTCTTGATTTTGCTGCTATGTATGAGGAAATCAAAAGTCTTGGTGTTACTTTCGTGAGCAAAAATGAACAATTCGATACTTCTACAGCTATTGGAGAGGCAATGCTTAAAATCATACTTGTATTTGCGGAGCTTGAACGAAATATGACATCAGAGCGTGTTACAGCCGTAATGTTGTCAAGAGCTGCAAACGGTCAATGGAACGGCGGCAGAATACCTTACGGATATGACTACCACAAAGAATCAAAAGAATTCACGATAAATCAATTTGAAGCAGAAAACATATTAAAAATCGTTGATTTGTACTTGGAGACTCATTCCCTGCTGTCTGTAGCAAAATACCTTAATAAGAATGGAATCACAACTAAGGCAGGAAACGAATGGAATCCTACTACCGTTTCAAAAATGATACGAAGCAGATTCTATCTCGGCGAATACCAATACAATATGCACAAAGACGGAATGGGCGGCGCAGGAAGTAAATATCTGAAACCGGAATCTGAATGGATAACTGTTGTAGACCACCATCCGGCTATACTTACTCACGACCAATGGAATGCTTGTGCTGAGATCAGGAACAAGAATCATAAAAACTCCGAGTGCAAGAAAACTTACAAGCGAAAAAATACGCATATATTCGCCGGTCTTATAGAGTGCGGCGAATGTGGAGGCAACTACACTGCTACTTTGGATTCAGAACGTGCCGGAGGGTACAGACCTTCCATATATCTCTGTTCTACAAGGCGTAGGTTCTCTAAGTGCAGCAATAAATGCGTCTCTGACATCACCCTCGGTCCTTTTATTCTGAACTACATAAGCAATATGATGAAAGCGAACAACAATATCGGGAAATCTACTACTCTTGATATGTTTCAAAAAAAACTGCTGCGTGGTGATGTCTTTGCAGGTGTTAAAGGCATTGAAGCTTCCGGACTTAAAGAAACGTATGATATGATGCGAAACAAAAAATTCGATTCTGACGTATTCGAGGCAAGCCGACCATCATCCGAGGTTGAAGGCTACACCACCGAGAAGGACCTGCTTATGAGTGAAAAAAGGAAGCACGAGAGAGCTTTGGACAGGCTGAAAGCTCTTTACCTATATAGTGAGGAAGCTATTACCGAAACCGACTATATAATCGAAAATAAGCGACTGAGAGACAAGGTAGACGAAATAGACAAACGCCTTGAAGAAATTGACAAAAGCATCTCAGAGAGCTTTTCAATAAGCGACAGCGAGTTCATCGAGAAGGCAAGCTACTTCATTATGTCTCAGGAATTATCATCAAAACGCAGTGTAAACTTTCATACTTTGGTACGGAATACTGACACCGAAATCATAAAACGTTTTATACAGTCGGTAATCAAAAAAATTGTCATTTTTAATGATAAAGTACAATCAATTCAGTTCAAAAACGGCATTGAACACAAATTTTTGTATGAATGATACAAAACAAAAAAGTCTCTGATACCGCATAAAATCAGGGACTTTTGTTATATTTTTTTTAAACTAAAAATCTGTTATCGTATGAACATAGCATCACCAAAAGAGAAGAATCTGTATTTTTCTTTTACAGCCTCATTATACGCGCTCAAAACATTCTCCCTGCCTGCAAGCGCGCTTACAAGCATTATAAGTGTTGATTCCGGCAGATGAAAATTTGTTATCAGCGCGTCAATTACATTAAATTTCTTACCCGGATAAATAAATATATCTGTCCAGCCAGTTTTTGCTTTTAATGGCATTTTTTCTTTTCCCACAGTTTCAAGAACACGTGTCGCTGTTGTACCGACAGAAATTATACGCTTGCCGCAATCCTTTGTCTTATTAACAAGCTCAGCTGTTTCCTCCGGCAAAATGTAAAACTCTGAATGCATCTTATGCTCAAGAATATCATTCGCCTTTACAGGTCTGAAAGTTCCCAATCCGACATGAAGAGTTACATAACCAATATTCACACCTTTATCCTTAATTTTTTTAAGCAGGTCAGGAGTAAAATGCAGTCCTGCTGTAGGAGCGGCGGCACTGCCCGGTATCTTTGCGTAAACTGTCTGATACCTTTCTTTATCCTCCAGCTTTTTTGTTATATAATGAGGCAAAGGCATTTCTCCGAGTCTGTCCAAAACCTCTTCAAAAACACCGTCATATTCAAACTTCACCAGTCTGTTTCCATCATTTATAACATCTAATATTTCAGCCTTTAATTCTCCATTTCCAAAGACAATTTTTGCCCCTTTTTTTGCTTTCCTTCCAGGTTTTAATATTACCTCCCATGTATCAAGCGTATGCTTATGCAGCAGAAGAAATTCAATTGCACCTCCAGTTTCCTCTTTATGTCCGTAAAGTCTGGCCGGAAGTACCTTTGTATCATTAAGTATAAGAGTATCCCCTTCATTCAATTCATCAACTATGTCATAAAAACGCTTATGCTCTGTATTTCCGTTATTTCTATCAAGAATCATAAGTCTTGAAGAACTTCTGTCTTGCAGCGGCTCCTGAGCTATAAGCTCTTCCGGCAGTTCATAATAAAAATCTGTTCTTTTCAAAATAATTACCTCGTTTGTCAGAATTAATATAAATTACTATATCATTACACTATTATACCAAAAAAATAAGGTTGTTGCAATAGTAAGAACAACAACCTTATTTTTTAATTCGGTATTGTTATATCACGCAGTGTTATCATAATACCTTCAGCAATTCCCTGAGCCGCTTTCTGCTGATATTCATCTGATGTCATATTATATACCTCTGTGGGATTAGTTATAAAACCAACCTCAGCCAACGCGGCAGGCATATTACATCTTCTGGTAACCGCATGCTCGGCAGATTTCACTCCTCTATTTGTTGAACCCATATAATACAGCATTCTGTCCAAAATATTTCTCGCAAGCTGTTCACTTGTTGTTCCATAACTACTGCCATTGTTTTCTGTAGCGTAAAACACCTCTGTACCATTTGCTTCAGGCGCATTATCAACAGAATTTATATGTATACTTACAAATACCGCGGCATTCTCTTCATTTGCCTGAGTAGGACGTTCAACCAGTGATGGCAAAGTATCAGTAGTACGGGTCATGGATACTGTATAACCGGCATTTTCCAGTATCTTTTTTACTCTGTTTGTAATTTCCAGAGTAAGATTTTTTTCAAGCACTGGATTTCCATTTAGGTATCCCACAGCACCTGAATCACTTCCTCCATGACCGGCATCAAGCACTATTAATTTTGTCTTTGAGCTTGCAGGAGGTACCTTGTTTGGCTTCGGCGAGGGTGTAGCCACCGCTATGTCAGTTATAACAGTTATAACAAATTGATTAGGCGTGGGCTGACTTACATCATATCTCTTCAAATTTGACGCGTCAATTACAATTCGTGAACGCTCACCATTATCACCTACTCTTACAGTTGAAACTCCTGACTGATAAATTTTTGTCGTATCAGGCATACTGCTTAATTTAGCGCCAAAAATATCAAGCACCACCCGTTCCGGCGACTGCAATGAAAAATAATCATAATTATCCGTATCTTCATCGAGCTGTACTGTCACAACAACACTGTTTTCACTAGGAATGTCATAAGAAATATCAGTAATATACGGTACAGTTTCAGGCTCAAACACCTGTTCGTCCTTCTTATTAATTTCATCCACAGTGGGTTTCTGTTCCTCATCTGACAAAGTATATCCATCCGATTCAATAATTATAGCTCCATCCTCATTATCAAATTCAACATCAAGACCTATACTCTCGCTTATAAATCTGACAGGAACCATAGTTTTTGTTTCGCCTCCAACCTTTGCAATAAGCTTCGGCACAACATTATCCGGAATGTTTGTCTTATCACCATTTATATACGCGACATTATCATTAATTTTTAAAGTAATATGCGACGTATCGCTTAACACCTCAATGGTCTGAGTGTCATTGATATAGTTCACGCTAGCTCCCACTTCCTCAAAAATTTCTCTTACAGGAACCAGCGCTCTGTCATTAAAAATAATCGGCGACAAAGGCGGGTCAATAAACTGATTATTTACCACAAGCGAATAAACCTCGCCGTTATATTCGTGTGTGCCTCCGTCATATTCAAGCATCAGGCTTTCAGCAGACGCAAATGTGATACTGCAAAGCATAAAAATTACAGCAGCTATTACCGATATGCTAAGTCGTTTCATTTTGCACATCTCTCCTTTACATTTTATCCTTTCATTCCTATACATTTTTATCTGTCATTCCGAAAATGGTATATCGAAATGGTCATAAGCTAATTTGGTGGCTATTCTTCCACGAGGAGTCCTTGATATAAAACCAAGCTGCAATAAATACGGTTCGTATACGTCCTCAATCGTATTTGACTCTTCCCCTATTGTAGCTGCCAGCGTATCCAGTCCCACCGGTCCTCCGCCGAAATTCTCTATCATAGTTTTAAGCATACGGCTGTCAATCGTATCAAGTCCAAGCTCGTCTACTTCCATACTTTTAAGTGCCTCGGCCGCTACTTTATATGTAATTTTGCCATTATACTTCACCTGAGCAAAATCTCTTACTCTCTTTAAGAAACGATTGGCAATTCGAGGGGTTCCTCTTGAACGTGAAGCTATTTCAGCCGCGCCCTCATCATCTATCTCAACTTCTAATAAGCCTGCGCTCCGCATAACAATCTGCTGTATTTCTTCTACACTATAAAGCTCAAGACGGCTTATAACTCCAAATCGGTCTCTCAACGGTGCTGTAAGAAGCCCCGCACGCGTTGTCGCTCCTATAAGGGTAAATTTCGGAAGGTCAATACGTATTGATTTTGCCGCAGGTCCTTTTCCTATTATAATATCAAGGGCATAATCCTCCATTGCGGGATACAATATTTCCTCAACAGTTCTTGACATACGATGAATCTCATCAATAAATAATATATCATGCTCCGATAGATTTGTCAGTATAGCAGCAAGGTCACCTGCTTTTTCAATTGCCGGACCGGATGTTATTCTTATGTTAACACCCATTTCATTTGCAATAATACTCGCAAGAGTGGTTTTCCCCAATCCCGGCGGGCCGTACAAAAGCACATGGTCAAGCGCTTCGCGTCGGTCAAGCGCAGCCTGTATATAAATTTCCAGGTTACTTTTTGCTTTTTCCTGTCCTATATATTCGGAAAGATTTCTGGGCCTTAGTCCTGTTTCTATTTCAGCATCTTCACTTATAAAATCACTTGTAACAAATCTTTCATCCTCATCAAACAAAGATTTTTCCTCCTATAATTATAAAAGACTTGATAGTGCCTTTTTGATTATTTCTTCTACGCCAAGCTCAGGGTTAATGCCTTTAACAGCTTTTTGCGCATCACTAGAATTATATCCCAGAACCACCAGCGCGCTTATTGCCTCGCTTCTGTTATCGGACGATATTGGTTCAAATTCCTCATCAGAATCAATTTCAATTTCTTCCTTTTTGAGCTTATCCTTTAATTCAAGAATAATTCTCTGCGCCATTTTAGGACCGACACCACTTGCCTTAGTTATCGTTTTTACATCATTAGTCACAACAGCTAACGCAAACTGCGGTGAAGTTACTACTGATAATACAGCCAAAGCCGCTTTTGGTCCCACACCGGAAACAGAAATAAGATGCAAAAACATGTTCTTCTCTTCAATAGAGGTAAAACCAAATATATCCATTACGTCTTCACGCACATTCAGATATGTATACATAATAATTTCTTTTCCTATTTCTCCTGACGATGAAATACTTGTCAGTGATGTGTAAATCATATAACCCACACCACCGGTATCAACCACTAAATAATTGTCCCCTTTCTGTACAAGGGTGCCTTTTATATAATAATACATAGCTTATTACCTCACACGTATATAATACAATAATATTACATTTATGTCAACCCTAAACTTGTTACAAAATTATTAACAAACCCAATAT
>CAJUFV010000194.1 GCA_910585795.1 uncultured Clostridia bacterium
AATTATAAATACATAGTATATATTACAAAACGTTGAAAGGAGGAGCTTACAATGGGAGATTGCTGTGAAAGAGTTAACAACAGCTGCGGCGGATGCAACTTCGACCTTGATATGATACTTTGGGTACTTATCATCATCGTTATCGTAACATGTATGTGCAACTAAGAGTCTGCTCACCTCAGAAAGGACGGCGTTCTGATAATGAACGCCGTCCTATTTTCTTTAATTTAAGACATATTATCTATCAATTTTTTTGCCTTAATTGTCTATAAATTAAATTTTCTGGAAATTTTTTGAAAAATATCTTGATTTTATTTCCATATTATGGTATTATAATGCAGGTGCTGGAAATATTTGTATGCTGTAGAATATAAGTACCATTTTGTTATAGCTACGATAGGAGGATTAATTTATGAACAACAAAATATCTGTTATTATTGCAGATGACAACAAGGAGCTTGCGTCGGAATTATCAGAATTCATCCGGACGCAGGCAGATATGATGCTTGCCGCCACGGCGTATGATGGCGAGGAGGCATATGCTCTTATACTGGAAACACATCCCGATGTGGTTATACTTGACCTTGTAATGCCAAAACTTGATGGTATCGGTGTCTTGAAAAAGCTGCACAACGCGCCGCTGCCAAAACGTCCTAAAATTATTGCTTATTCTATTTCTTCCGCCGCTATAAATATGGCGTCAGCGGCAGATTATTGTCTTTTGAAACCGCAGAGCTGCGAGAGAATCTGCGAGCTTATAAGAGATATTGCCTCAGTTCCCAAAATCACCTCTCTGCCTTCCTCTGCAAAAATAGCTCAGCCTACGGCAAAGGGTGAATCGGTTGACCTTGAGACAGTCGTTACTGACTTTATCCACGAACTGGGAGTTCCCGCACATATAAAAGGCTATCAGTACATCAGAAGCGCTATTATGATGGTCGTTGAAAATATGGATTTACTTAATTTTATTACAAAACAACTTTATCCCGAAATTGCCAAAGCCTATAATACGACTGCAAGCCGTGTTGAGAGAGCCATACGACATTCTATAGAGGTCGCGTGGAGCCGCGGCAAGCCGGAAATTATGAATGAAATTTTCGGATACACTATTCATACGGGTAAAGGTAAGCCTACAAACTCTGAATTTATTGCTATGGTGGCTGACAGAATACGTCTTACTTTAAAATAAATCTAAAAAGATGCTATAAAAATATCTCCCGCGGTATCATACAACACATGGGAGATATTTTTTATTTCAAAAACAATGATATATTATCAATGTCTGTAAAATTTGCAATAACAGAAAATACCTGCCGCGTCCGCTATTATCCAGCCTATAGGAATTGATACCCAAATCCCAGTGACTCCAAAGGCTTCAGACGATGACAGCATATAGGCGAGCACTACTCTTATACCCAGAGAAATTACAGTTAATAAAACAGACATCTTCGGCTTATTTACTGCCCTATAATATCCGTATAGCATGAACAAAATTCCAATCCCAATATAAAATGTACCCTCTATTCTCAGATACTCTGTGCCTATATTAATAATTTCAGTACTTGATAAATCAACAAATGCCATCATCAGAAATCTTGCGAAAACACATACCAGTACGCTTATAATAATACAAAAAATCATCACACTTCTTGACGCTTCTTTTATACCTGAACGTATACGCTCAGGCTTTCCCGCTCCAAAATTCTGCGCCACAAACGTTGAAAACGCGTTACCAAAATCCTGCACAGGCATATATGCTATTGTATCAATCTTTACAGCAACAGCAAATGCCGCCATAACCTGCGCTCCAAAACTGTTTACAATACCCTGTACCATAAGAATACCAAAATTCATTACGGATTGCTGCAAGCAGGTAAGCATCGAAAGCGATAATATGCTGCCTGCAATCTTCTTGTCAAAGCCTATATCCATTCCTGTTATATGAAGCTCAGGATAACGTATGCGAAAATATATCATCAAACCTATACCGGAAATATACTGAGATATAACTGTCGCAATAGCCGCGCCGCGTATTCCCATATCCAGCCCCAATATCAAATAGAAGTCCAGTCCTATATTAAGCGCTGTTGATATACATAAAAATATAAGCGGCACAACTGAATTACCAATGCTTCTCAGAAGATTTGAAAAATAATTATACAGAAATGTTGCCATAATTCCCATAAATATGTAATGCAGATATTCACCCATAAATGGTTTAAGCTCATCGGGTACATGAAGCAAAAACATAATTCCGTTATTAAATACTAATGTCAGCGCCGTTAACACTGAGGAAATAATCCCTATAATAACAAATGAAATAAATATACCCTTACGCATTCGCTCCATATCTTTTCTTCCGAATTCAATAGAAAAAAACGCGCTGCTTCCAAGACATAATCCTAAAATAACAGATGTTATAAAAGTCATAAGCGCATATGACGAACCTACCGCGGCCAACGCGTTATCACCTACATATTTACCAACTATCCACGTATCAGCTAAATTATACAGCTGTTGCATTATGTTTCCGAACATCATTGGAATCGCAAATGCCCACATTTTTCTACCTATATTTCCTGTTGTTAAATCCTGTTTTATATTCATCTCTTAAATTCTCCTTGTACAACTCTATTATACTGCAATATACGATTTTTGTCATCCTTTTTCCAAACAAAAAACCGCCTGAACAGCAGGCGGCGGTTTATAATCCAAACATTCCTGTAAAAACGCTAAAAAACAGCAAACAACGCAATATCATGATATTGTAAAGTCAAATTTTCAATTCTGCGGCTTCAAATTATTTTAGCATATAAAAAACCCCGAAATGACCGTCATACAAAGTCAAGTTTCTACCTGCCCATGCAGGTGGGTTACATCCCGATTGCTTTATATGTCCACTGGCAGTCCCGAAGGAAAGGAGGCGTATATGCCGCAACCGGAGAATATATCCCGTTTAAGAAGTGTTGGTAAAAAAAAGACTTTTTAACGTGAAATCTCAGGGTAATAAGCTATTAATTTTTCTATATTTATCATAGCATATTCTATAATAAATTTCAATAGGTAAAATAAACTTTTAATATTTTTTTATTCCTCAGAGCTTAACTCCTCATCGCGTCTTAAAAATTCCGCAAAAGCAGCCTCTAACTGAGCTTCATCCTCCACCATTATAAGCTCCGCTTCTTCACTTTCAACATCGCCCTCAACCTGCATAATAAGCACCTCGTCATTTTCCTGCTCATCAGGCAGTACCTCAATCAAAGCAAAGTATGTCACTCCCTTGAATTCAAACACATCTATTGTTTCAAATTCAATCATACATCCGTTTTCATCTTCCAACATTATTATGTTATTTTCCATTCTTAAATATTCCTTTCTGCTTTTATAATTATATTGTAATATATCCCATCAAAAATGTCAAATATTTTTAATTGAATTAAGATATCCTTCAAGTATTATACACGCGGCCACTGTATCCAAAACATCCTTCCTTTTTTTTCCGCGTGTATTTGTTTCATTCAGATACCTCGCCGCTCCCATTGATGAAAGACGCTCATCCCAGAAAATAATCTCTCCGCTGTATATCGTTTTAAGCGCGTCAGCAAAAGCATGTGTCGCATCAACTCTAAAGCCCTCACTTCCATCCATATTCTTAGGAAGTCCAATAACTATTTTTTCCGGCTTATATTCTTCAATAACCATTTCAAGCTCAGACATAAGGAATTTCTTTCCTTTATTTTTAATCGTTTTAACACCCTGAGCCATAAATCCTAATAAATCGCTTACCGCCACCCCTACTCTGGCATCGCCGTAATCTATTCCAAGTATCCTCATATCT
>CAJUFV010000195.1 GCA_910585795.1 uncultured Clostridia bacterium
ATTTAACAAAAGGAGAGAGGGTTATATATGAAAAAAAGTTTAAGCATTGTGCTGTCAGCAGTTATGCTGTTATTAGCAGCCAGAATACCTGTCAGTGCATTAGACAACAACGCTGGAAAACAAACTGAAACTATAAGCTATACATATTCCGCCGGAGACGCAAAAACCTACACAAGGGAGATGGAAAAGCTCAGCCGCGGTCTTGTCGCAATCCGTATGAACAACGGCGTATATCTTAGCTGGCGTTTGCTTGACAGCGAAGACGCAGTATTCGGAAGCGCAAATGAAAATGTTTCATTTAATATCTATCGTGACGACAAAAAAATTGATACAGTCACCACTACAACAAACTATACAGATAATACCGTCGGTTCAAGCTATTCAGTCGCGCCCGTGATTAATGGCATTGAAAAAGAGAAATGCGCCAATGTATCAGTCATGGATAACAGCTATTTTGATATTCCTCTTATAAAACCTGAAGCTGAAACAACTTATGACAACAATGGCAATTTAGTGCGGGAAAATGCGGCCTTTTCTCCTTCCGATTGTTCAGCCGGAGATGTTGACGGTGACGGTGAATATGAAATAATAGTAAAATGGGTATCCTCAGAGCATGACGTAGGCAATCCCGGAAACTACCCGAATTCTTATTCCGGCACTGTAAGATTTTCCGCATACAAGCTCGATGGTACAAAATTATGGGATAATGATATTAATCTCGGGAAAAATGTATATTCAAGCGCGCACACAGTTCAATTTCTCGTGTATGATTTTGATTTAGACGGCAAAGCCGAAATGATATGTCAGACTTCACTTGGTTCAAAGGATTCCAAAGGCAAATATGTTTCACATAGCGCCGACCCAACAAACAATCCCAATATATATAATATCACAGACACTGAAAATGAAGAAGCTGATTTTCGCAATAGCGGCTGGGGACTTATAACAAGCGGACAGGAATTTTTAACGGTATTTGATGGTCAGACAGGCACCGCCATTGATACCATAGACCTCCCTACTGCCCGAGGCAATGCCTTAGACTGGGGTGATGCTAATAACACTGCTGGAAATAGAGTTAATCGTTTTATTGCAGATGTAGCTTATCTTGACGGCATAAAACCATATGCCGTATATCAGCGTGGATATTACTTCGGCAAAAATAACAATGGAAGACAAAGAGTAAGTATAGCCGGAATAAGCTTTAATGGCCAGCGACTTTCCGCTGATTATCGTTTTGATACAAAAAAAGGAGAACCCGGTTATTACGAAGGTTCTGAAAAATATGTTGGGCAAGGAAATCATAACTGTACTGTTGCCGATGTCGATAATGACGGTAAAGACGAATTTATTAACGGAGCTCTTTGTATGGAAGTAAATGACAATAATGAATTTAAACCTAAATGGTGTACATTCATGGAACACGGAGACGCTCTGCATATAGGCGACTATGACCCCACACATAAAGGTTTTGAATTTTTTACAGTACATGAAGACATCGGACCTAATACTCTCAGCGGCACGACAGTATCAATCAATTACGGCATGTCTGTCATTGACGCAGATACTGGAGAAATAATATTTCATAACACTGCCGATGGCGATACTGGCCGAGGTATGATGGCAAATGTCGGAGCCGGAGGATACTTTCAGATTAACAGCTCCAACGCAGGAAGCTATATAGCTAACGGTAATACTGATTTTTCAAAAGCATCACTAAGCAATAGCAATAACTATCTTGATTTCCGTATTTTTTGGGATGGAGACTTATATGATGAATTATCTAATGGTTCTTCCATATATTCATGGAACGGCAATTCATTTTCACGAATATTTTCTGCCTCAGGATGTACAAGTATAAATGGTACAAAAGCAAATCCTGCTATTCAGGCAGACCTCTTCGGCGACTGGCGCGAAGAACTGATTTGTCCTACATACGACGGCAATTATTTGAGAGTATTCTCCACAACTATACCGACAGAATACAAAATGAAAACGCTGATGCATGACCCTGTTTACCGCAGCGGTGTCGCGGCTGAACAAACAGCCTACAACCAGCCCCCTCATATCGGATTTTATATTGACAATGAAACGTTAAGAGGCGGTATAACAAATATCCAGCTAACACCGCCATCGAAAAAAGAATATAATATTGGTGAAAATCTTGACCTTACTGACTGTACTGTAATGGCAGAATATGCAAACGGCTCAACTGAAGTAATAGATATTAATGACTGTGATATTTCCGGTCATAATCCATACAAGGACGGCAGACAGACAATTACTGTCTCATATATGCAAAAAAGCGATTCTTTTGAGGTGAATGTTGTTTCCGGCTTTGAATGTGATAAATCCGGTAATATTACCGCTTACTACGGAAATAATGAAAGTATTATAATCCCTGAATATGTTAACGGGATTTTGATAACCGCTGTTAAGGCCGACGTATTTACAAATGTTTCATCGCTCAAAGATATATATATATATAATGATATAAGCATAGAAGGCTTATTCCCCGATGGAATTATAATCCATTGTTTCGAAGGCTCAAAAGCGCACGAATACGCATTGACTTATAATATACCTTATGAGCCTATAAGTAATACAAAAATCTATGCCGATGTCACCTTTGATGAAGAAGAATACAGCGAATATAATTCCAATAATGCTATTGCATCTATGACTAATATCAATACCATCTACCCCCTTACATTTACACCTTCTATAAGAATTGATAATAAAACCGGCACAACATCCCCTGCGATGGATTTCTACAAATTAGACAATAATAATAACGCATATCTTGATATTGTGGCCAGACGTTTTTCAAGCTCCGGCAGACACGGATATATTACATTTAATGAAATTCCTGATTTGTCAATTATTGATGAATACCAATTATCTCTCGATTTTTCTATTCAAGAGAACACAAAAGAAGTATCCATTTCATTAAATGATGAACTTTCTCAACCCATTACTTCTATATCATCAAATACAGAAAACATAAATTTTGATACATGGTACCATTATATTTTAGAATATAAACATGGTCAATATAAACAAATAATAATAGATGGCAGCAGCAATGTAATTAGTAACAAAATATTAGCTTACACCAATCACAATCCAGTAAAAACTATAAGTTTTCCTGTCCAAAAAACAGAAAATAATAATGCACATATATATCTTGATAATATCAGCATCACTGCTCCCCTGATATCAACATTGACTATTAATGTTAAAGACAGCGAGGAAACCCCTGTCAGCAATGCTGACATAATATTATCGGCACAGTCATCAGATAATAATATTACTGCTGTAACAAATGAAAACGGCCAAGCCATTGTTACTGTTCCTATAGGATGCTATCCTCTTAATGTATCCGCCGCACATATAGGTCATTTTACTCAGGATAACTTCACGGTATATTCCGCCAATCAGATTAAGGATGTCACTTTAGACGGTACAATTCCTTCGCAGAAGTATAAAATTTTGTCCGTAAATGAAAACTCCATAACAGTAAACACACCTGAAAATGAAAATATAATTATATATGCGGCAAAATACAATAACGGCATTCTTGAAAAAATAGAAAAATTTATACCTTCACAGCAGTATATAAACACATTTGACAACCTGACTTTTGCACCTGATAAAGTATTTATGTGGACAACGGATATGCAGTGCAAGGATATATGGACATCTAATTAATCCACAAAAAAATCCAACGCTTTGCGTTGGATTTTTTTATCATTTAATATTATCACGGCTGTTTGCCAATATAAGCAAGAATACCGCCATCTACATACAACACATGGCCATTAACAGCATTTGACGCGTCTGATGCAAGGAATACAGCAGGCCCTGTAAGCTCTTCCGCCTCAAGCCATCTGCCTGCCGGCGTTCTGCCGCAGATAAACTGGTCAAACGGATGTCTTGAACCATCTGCCTGCTTCTCTCTCAAAGGAGCTGTCTGCGGTGTCGCAATATATCCCGGGCCTATACCGTTACACTGAATATTATCCGCGCCATATTCAGAACATATATTTCTTGTCAGCATCTTTAACCCGCCCTTGGCCGCCGCATATGCTGATACGGTTTCACGTCCAAGCTCTGACATCATTGAACAAATATTTATAATCTTACCATGACCTTTTTTAATCATTGACGGAATAACTGCCTTAGCCATAATAAACGGAGCATTCAAATCAACATCAATAACCTGTCTGAATTCATCAGCTGTCATTTCACACATAGGAATTCTTTTAATGATGCCTGCATTATTAACAAGAATATCTACAACTCCTACTTCCGCCTCAATCTTCTTTACCATATCCTGTACCATGTCTTCATTTGTTACATCACAGACATATCCTTTAGCGTCGATACCATCTGCTTTATATGAGGCAAGACCCTTATCGACAAATTCCTGCTTAATATCACAGAAAACAATTTTCGCGCCTGACTTTGCGTATGCCGAAGCAATCGCGTAGCCAATACCATAGGACGCGCCTGTTACAAGCGCAACCTTACCATCAAGACTAAAATTTAAATAATCACTCATTTTTAAATTTCCTCCCTATTTGTTTTATTATTTTAATATAAAATATTAAACCTACATTAAAGGGTCAGGACGATAAATAAGGTGTGAAAAATTACCTTCTATATCCTTATACCAATATGTTTTTAACCCACTCGCATTTTCGCTGATATCATGTACTTCCTCTACACGCCTGTCCGCTTTCAGCTTTGAGACAATTTCTTCAAAAGCCTTAGGAGAAACAGAAAAAGCAAGATGTCTTATACCTGCTGATTTCTCAGTATCAGACGGTTTATCCTCTGTAGCCATAACAAATTCAATCATACTTCCGTCGGGAAACTGTAAAAAATACGTGCCCTTACCGTTGTCATATACAACTCTGCCGCCGTACATCTCCATATACCAGTCCTTTAATTCCGCAGTATTGTGCGATACAACAGCCACATGCTCAATTCCCTGTACCATGCAATCACTTCCTAAAATAAATTTATATACATTATAACATATTTTGCCAACTATTTCAACTGATTTATATAATAATTTTACAAAAATTCCACATCACCGCAGGTCATTAAGCTTCGGTGGACCTTCATAAATCCCGCTTTAAAGTCATCACAGTATTTATCCATAGCGTCAATAACACTCTGTGGCTTCAGATTATAGACACTTCCTATTGCTATACACATTTTCAAAGTAAGTATGCTATTTTCATCTGATATTTTTTCAACACTATAAATATACGGGCGTATATCAGATTCCTTTATTCCACTTTTGGATTTTTTCATAATCTTGAGTTCGTTTTTTTCAAGAATTAAATTAACATTCGAATCACCCTCATATTCCAGCTCAACAGTATAAACAGCTCTGTCAAGCTTTGTAAGGTCTATCTCCCTGCCTTCTACCTTCTTCACCGCCAGAATTTTATATCCCGGAGGAAATGCTTTATTTATTGTGTCAGTTAATTCCTGTTCATTGTAATCACCGTCAAAACCAACCTTCATATATTCACAATCTGATGTAACACCCACTGACAGCGGCTGTGCCACAGTCATTATCGGATGTGGATTAAAACCCTGTGAAAACATAAAATTTATGCCTGTTCTTCGTACCGTGCGGTGAAACAAACGCACAAAGTCAAGATGTGAAATATATTTCACACGCTCATCACGAGAATATTTTAATATGTAATTACTCATAACAAACCCCCGTACCAAAGGATTTTATTCCGCAGCCAGCACACTGCTGACGACAGTTATCTGTTGTAACCGCCTGCTTTGCCCTTTCATTTTCACGAATAAAGAATTCTTTTGTAACACCAATGTCAATATGCTCCCACGGTAAAGTCTCTTCATAGCTTCTCTCACGCGCCGTATAAAAATCAGGATTAATGCCAAGCTCGTCAAAGCTCCGCATCCACATGTCAAAATCAAAATGTTCTCCCCATCCGTCAAATTTACATCCCTTTTCAACCGCTCTTATAATAACCTCTCCAAGCCGTCGGTCTCCTCGCGCGAACACTCCCTCTAAATAGCTCGTTTTATTGTCATGCCAGTTGTAACGTATACGGCGTGATTTAATCGCGTCTTTAAGTGTATTCTGCTTCTTAATAAGCATATCGCGCGAATCCTGTGCCGCCCATTGAAACGCTGTAAACGGTTTGGGAACAAAGCTTGACGTGCTTACAGTTATATTTATCTGATTCGCTCTTTCCTCTTTGGGAATATCAAAATATACATCAAGCACCTTCTGCGCAAGGTCTGCTATGCCGCAGACATCCTCTATGGTTTCAGTTGGCAGTCCTATCATAAAATATAGTTTAACATTTGTCCATCCGCCTCTGAACAGTAAATCCGTTGAATGAATTATATCCTCTTCATTTATATTTTTATTGATAACATCACGCAGTCTCTGAGTACCCGCTTCAGGAGCAAAGGTTATACCTGTCTTACGTACCTTCTGCACCTTCTCCATTAAATCAAGAGAAAAATTATCAATCCTCAGCGATGGAAGCGATAAACCTATTTTCTTTTCCTCCGTGACCTTAAGCAAGCCGTCAGTCAGGTCGGGTAACCCTGAAAAATCGCTTGTCGAAAGTGATGAAAGTGATATTTCATCATAGCCGCTGCATGAGAGTAGATTTTCTGCTATATTAAGAAGTCTGTCCGGCTTTCTTTCCCTCAATGGTCTGTAAATATACCCAGCCTGACAAAAACGGCAGCCTCTCAGACAGCCGCGCATAACCTCCAGCATGACCCTGTCATGCACAACTTCCCCAAAGGGTACTATTATAGTTTCCGGCGCATAGGCCATATTAAAATCCTTCACAATACGCTTTTTTATTTTTGATTTGGCGTGAGTATTATTCGGGATAACACTTTTCACTGTATTGTCATCATTATATTCAACATCATAAAACGAAGGGACATATATTCCCTCTATATCGGCAATAGCTTCAAGATATTCTTTTTTACTGCTTTTACCATTCTTTTTCCATTTTATATATTCCTCAACAACCTCATGTATTGCTTCCTCGCCCTCGCCCATCATAAAAAAATCGAAAATATCCGCTACAGGCTCTGCGTTATAAGCACAAGGCCCGCCTCCGCAGACAATAGGATATGTCTCATCTCTGTCGGCAGACCGCACGGGAATATCGGCAAGCATAAGCATATTTACTACATTGGAATAACTTAATTCATACTGAAGAGTAAATCCAAGCATATCAAAATGAGTAACCTCGTCACCGCTTTCAAGAGCAAACAGCTTCATATCATGCTTTTTCATTTCCTCTTCCATATCCGTCCACGGAGCGAAAATACGCTCACAGTATGTGTCTTCTCTTTCGTTGAGAGTATGATACAATATTTTCAGTCCCAAATGAGACATCGCTATTTCATACGTATCCGGAAAACAAAAGCCAAAACGCACATCCACATCCGACGGATTTTTCAAAATAGCATTAAGCTCTCCTCCGGTATAACGGGTGGGCTTCATAACGGAGGATAAAATCTTATCTCTAGTTGTTATCATGGCAATCTCCCGTCATATTATCGGCTGTCTTATTATGCGTTTCTTTTTTATCTTTTCTCTTTACAATAAAACCGTTTACCTTATCTATAAGGCCCGGCATAAGGTCGACTAACTTATTCATCGGAGAATTATCGCATCCCATTGACACAATCCGTACATTATCATTATTAATAACAAGAAACGCCTCCGCTTTAACCGAAGCGCCTCCGCCGATACCGCCTCCGAAATTAGGCTCCGCAAAATTTGAGCTTACGGTCTTTTTACTGTCAAATTCACTTCCGCCCCCGCCAAAACCAAAGGAAACTCTTGAAACAGGAACAATCATAGTTCCGTCGGCAGCCACAATAGGCTCACCGATAACGGAATTAGCGTCAATCATTCCCTTAAAATCTCCCATAACCTCCGATAACATTTCACTCACTTTATTATCAGCCATTTTCTTTTATCCTCCTGTCCATTTTTTGTATCCTCATAAATAAAACAGCGGCCCTTATTCCCAGACTTACCGCCGATATTATGCTTATACGGATTTTCATATAAATACCCGCGCAGATACAGGCATTGTCAAAATCCGGTTCCAACGATACCTTCCATCTATCCAGTACCATATGCCTGTCCGCCGCGGCAACGGCATTATATACCGCCGCATTAACCGCTCCCGCGGCAATTCCTGTATACATAGGGTCACCGGTTCCAAAATGAGCGGATATATTAAGCTCTTTTACGCGAATAGTATTTTTAAAAAAACTCCTTACTATCACATATATATCCTGTTTAAATTCATGGTACACTGTCCTTGCAAATTTTATCAGACCCCATATATCTTTTTTATCCTCCGGCAGTTCTTTCTCCTCAACCTCTTCTTCAGCCTCTTCAGCTTTTTGAGCTGTAGGAAACAGTTTAAATTTAAAGAACAAATATTTTATAATAATGCTGCCTCTGTTTTCTTCATTATTATATGAAAAATCAATTATACAGTCTGCGGGTATAAGCAATATAAGCATTATAACAGCCATTAACGATATTATTATATAAAAAGCTGTCATATTATTTCCTCCCGCTACTGCTCTGTACTGCCCTCATTTTTTTCCTGTGTTCCTTTATCCTCAATTTCCAACTGAAGTCCCTGTGCGTTTTCTAAATTAAGACGGCTCAAATCCAACGGCGGCAAGTCCTTAGGATTTTTCAGTCCGAAACATCTCAGAAAATTTTCCGTTGTCACATACAAAATAGGTCTGCCCGGCGCATCCAGTCTGCCCTTCTCCTCTATCAGACCCCTTTCATACAATCGGTTAACACAGCCGTCACTGTTTACCCCTCTTATATGCTCTATCTGACTTTTAGTTATGGGCTGCTTATACGCAATAATCGCAAGCGCCTCCATTGCCGCGTTTGAAAGCGGCTGAGTTCTCTGCTCTCCTAATATTTCCTGTATGTACGTATAATATTCAGGTCTTGAGCAAATCTGATAGCCTTCCAGTATATCTATTATATTAAAACCTCTGCTGTCTCTGTCATATTCCGCTTTCAGCTCATTGACAGCATCTTTTACCTCCGAAACATCAGTTTCAAGCACCACCGCCAGCTTTGACGCCTTGACAGGTTCTCCGGCCGCAAACAATATTCCTTCTATCGCATATTTTAAATTATCCATTTGTTTTCTCCGTTGTAAGGATAAAATCCTTTGTTGTTTCGTCATAATTCGCATACAGCCTGTTCAGCTTTATCATCTCAAGCACTGCCAAAAATGTGGCTATCATTTCCGGCTTTGAGTCATCAGGCTGAAAAAGCGTTTCAAATTGTATATGCTTACTGCGTCTTAGAGCCTTGCATATTTTTTCAACCATATCATCCACAGAAACTTTTTCACGTCCGACAATCTGTGAAAATGCTCGCTTTTCAGGCTTTGCTCTCCGAAGCTGTCTCTGAAAAATACTATTAAACGCTTCAACAAGCTCGTCCACTTCATGGCTGACATCGTATTCAGGAATAGGAAAACTAATTTTCTCCTCATTACGAAAAACCATATATTTAGTAGAAAACTCTGTCTTACGCAGCTCCTTTGACGCTTCCTTAAACTGCTGATATTCAATAAGACGTCTGGCAAGCTCTTCTCTTGGGTCTTCCTCATCTTCCTCCTCCCCATTTTTAGGAAGAAGCATTTTTGACTTTATGTACAGAAGATGTGCCGCCATAACAAGGAATTCGCTTGTATTATCAAGATTAGCTTCCTCTATGCCGTCAATCGCTTCCATATACTGCGATGTTATCTCAACAATCGGAATATCACAAATATTTACTTTATGCTTTTGTATCAGTGTCAGAAGAAGGTCCAAAGGCCCTTCAAAGCTGTCAAGCTTATACAATATCTTATCCATTATTATTCCCTTTATAATATCAAGCTAATACCGGCATTCAGAAGAGTGAATATTCCATTCATAATTACACTTACACCTGTACCGATAATATTTCCGAAAACGCCTCCAAGTGAAAGAACCATTATAAGAAGCATACAATATCTTTCATAATTCAGCATCGTATAGTATATCCTGTCCGGCAAAAACATTCCAAGCACCTTTGAGCCATCCAGCGGCGGTATAGGGATAATATTAAATACCAGGAAACACAGATTACGCACTGCAAAAACCTGAGCAAATGAACCAATAATACGCAGAGATGATGAATTTTGCATTCCCAGCTTACTAAATACAACAAAGCATACCGCATATATTAATAACGCAATAAACGCCATGATAAGATTCGCAAGCGGACCGGCAATGGCTGTAAGCGCCATACCGCGCTTGCGGTTTTTATAATACCTTGGGTCAACCATAACCGGCTTAGCCCATCCGAAGCCTGTTATTATCATAAGCAGAGTACCCACTACATCAAGATGCGCAATCGGATTTAACGTAAGACGCCCTTCCCTTTCAGGCGTAGGGTCACCCTGCCTTGCTGATACCCATCCATGCACAAATTCGTGTCCTGTCAGCGCGATAAGCGTAATGGGTATATTTATAAGTATACTTGTAATATTGTAACCGAACATAAAATTTCTCCTTAATAATTACAGATATTTATATTATA
>CAJUFV010000196.1 GCA_910585795.1 uncultured Clostridia bacterium
CGTTGGCAGTCGGTTGAATTACATAGAACAAATTCGTATATTGGAGGTTTATGCGGCTTAGGAGAAAAAGCGCTGACAAAGGCAAAGAACGAATTAAAACAGTTCAATTTAATTGATTTTACATCGCCTAAAAAGAAAGCTACGATATATGTACTTTTACCGGTAAAAAATACTGTTAAAAATGCGGTTAAAGAGAAAGTCAAAGGAAAGTTAAAGGAAAGTCAAACGCAGGTCAAAGGGCGGACATATAAAGATAAAAGAGAAAAGAATAAAGATTTAAGAATAGAAACCCCTGTAGTCCCCTCAAATGTTCCGGAAAATATAATTGAGCTTTATCAGGAAAACATATCGCGTAATTACATAACACGTATAGAGCTTGACAGCCTTGAATTTTGGCTGACAAGAGTAGACGCGGATATGCTGGAATGGGCAGTAAGGGAAGCTGTGGGAAATAACAAGAGAACATGGAAATACATAGAGGCCATACTCAACAACCACTTTAACGCGGGGCGTACCACGCTCTCAGCAGTATTGGAGAGTCAGAAGTATTTTAAGGCGAGGAAGGAGCAGGCGGAGAGTGTGTACAATGATGACGGCTATGACTATGATGAGCTGGAAAGGATAATGAGGGAGAAGGCAAATGATTAGCTTTACGATAGAAGGAGAGCCGAGAGGGAAAGGCCGTCCGAGGTTTACCAAGGGAGGCAGAGTATATACTCCAAAGGAAACGTCTGAATATGAGAAAGCTGCCGCGCTGGCATATAAGAGCGGGAGCGAGGGCAGATATTTTGATAAGCTTGTGCCGGTGCGTATTGCAGTTACGGCGTATTACGGTATACCTGAATCGGCAGGCTTAAGAAAGCGTGAGCGGATGATGGATGGCGAGGTAAAGCCGCAGAAAAAGCCTGATTTAGATAACGTGATAAAAATAGTTATGGACGCGCTTAACGGAGTGGCATATCATGATGACGCGCAGGTAGTGTTGGTGGAAGGTCATAAGCTTTATTCGATAAATCCGCGTGTTGAGGTTAAAGTAGGGAGAATGGAGGAGTGAAACATAATGGCGGTATGCAGGATATGCGGAGCGGAATTTACAAAAACAAGCAGCAGCGCTGAAGGTATATGCAATAACGACGGGTGCTGGAAAAAGGCGTGGAATGACGCTGTAGCTCCGTTTAGCAGAGGAAAGAAAAGGGCGGTTACAGTGCGTATAAACCACCGAACTACAGCATATGAAAAAGCACGTATAATACAGCTGTTTAAAAGCGGCAGA
>CAJUFV010000197.1 GCA_910585795.1 uncultured Clostridia bacterium
GCCTTCTATGATAAAATAAAATCATAGGAGGTTTTGTTATGACCGTAATATATGAAAAAGTACGGGAATAATTGACAATAGTGCGAAAATTAACAAACGAAGGATTTACAGAGAGAGAAATCGCGGACGAACTTGGATTCGCAAATCATAAGGTTGTCTGGAATCTTCTTTATTGTGGAGCTCTATGAAGAGTTAGCAGGAATCCTTAAACAGCGTGGTAGAAAAGCATCAAAAATTTTACAATAATACAAATATGAAAATAAGCGTCTGCAAATGGAGAATGAATTGCGGTAAGACATACGGATATCGCGGTGTGTATATATGTCTTGAACAAAACGGAATATATCGTAATCTAAAAACCATTCTTCGTATTATGAATAAGTATAACCTTTTATCAGTCGCAAGAAGGAAACAATATTATTATTACGGGTAAGCGCTACACTGTTATACTAATATGATTAACAGAAATTTTAAGGCTGGCAGACTTAATTACAAATGAGCAAATTCAGTTAAAAACAAAACTGACATCGATTGAAAAACGATGTCAATATGTTGTTTAAAATTAAACATTATGCTATAGGCTTTCAATTTGTACTGTCTATACAAATTGGAGATGCTTGATTAAAACAGTTATTTTATGTATATTATGTCTCGTCAGATTTTGATTTTTTTAAATATTCCTGAAATGTCCGGCTATTGGCAACCATTGCGCTGAGAGTTTCTTCAAAATTATATTTTTTCGTTTCAATAATAGCGTTAAAGCAAAATCCCATTATGAGGAAGAAAGTACGTTCAAGCTGTTCGGCATTTTGAGAGCTTGTTATCATTTCTATATAATCACGTATTAATGCGGAGGCTTGTTCTGGGTCTTTGATGCTGGTGCCGGATAAAAGCATATCTATTACTTCACCAATCGGTATTTTAAGATGCTCGCTGTGTTTTAGCAATTCTTCCTTTGTTTGTTTTGTTACTGTGGCATGGATTTCTCTCAATAATTCTTCGCTCATTGCTTTTCTCCTTTTTATTATAGTCCGCATAAAAAAATGCGCCACTTCATTGAAGCCGCGCACTAAAAACGCAGCCAGGACTGGTGATTTTGCAGTACATTTATTGCCTAAAGTGGCATGACAGTCAAAGCATACGTTTTTTGCAAACGTAGACCACATCAGGCAAAAAGTATAAAAATGTACTGCAAACATATTTTATCATATTTCGTATTATTTGTAAAGTCAACATATAAAAAATGTTTCTTTTTGTCATAATAACAGTTAATTAAAATGTAAAAGTTTGATAAATGCTATTGACAAAAGAGAAAAATATGGTATAATACAAACCATAGTAAATCGATAGGAAATATAAATTGGGATTTATATAAATAATAAAATGTGAGGTAATGAATAATGAAAGAAAGAGACTGGAAATTTGAAACGAAACAGCTGCATATAGGCCAGGAAAATCCAGACCCGGTTACTGACGCGAGAGCGGTACCAATTTATGCTTCGACATCATTTGTTTTTCATAATGCTCAGCACGCGTCTGACCGTTTTGCTCTAAAGGATACCGGAAACATTTACGGCAGACTGACAAATCCTACACAGGATATTTTTGAACAGAGAATGGCAGCGCTAGAAGGAGGAACAGCGGCGCTTGCAACCGCGTCGGGAGCAGCTGCAATAACATATACTATTCAGGCGCTTGCTAAGAACGGCGGCCATATTGTGGCTTCAAAGACTATTTATGGAGGAACGTATAATCTTCTGGAGCATACACTTCCAGATTACGGAATAAAAACAACATTTGTTAACCCTGATGAAGCTTCATTTGAAGCGGCTATTTTGAATAATACAAAGGCTATATTTATAGAAACATTAGGCAATCCAAATTCAAATCTGATAGATATTGAAAAAATAGCAAAGACTGCACATAAGTATAATATTCCTCTTGTTGTTGATTCAACCTTTGCGACTCCGTATCTTGTGAGACCGCTTGAGTATGGAGCGGATATTGTTGTGCATTCTGCTACAAAATTTATAGGAGGCCATGGAACAGCTATAGGTGGTGTAATAATTGACGGCGGTTTTGACTGGAAAGGCTCAGGAAAATTCCCGCAGTTTGTAGAGCCTAATCCGTCATATCATGGTGTAAGCTTCACACAGGCAGCCGGTTCTGCCGCATTTGTAACCTATATAAGAGCTATTCTTCTTCGTGATACAGGGGCAACTCTTTCGCCGTTTCATGCATTTATATTTTTGCAGGGACTGGAAACTTTTTCTCTCAGAGTTGAGCGTCATGTATCAAATGCTCTCAGAATTGTTGAATATCTTAATAAGCATCCTAAAGTTGCGGCAGTACATCATCCGTCGCTGTCAACAGAACCAAGTCACGAATTATATAAAAAGTATTTTCCAAACGGGGGAGGTTCAATATTTACTTTTGAAATTAAGGGCGGTGAAAAAGAAGCGCATAAGTTTATTGATAATCTTCAAATTTTCTCTTTGCTGGCTAATGTAGCGGACTCAAAATCACTTGTTATCCATCCCGCAACTACCACGCACGCGCAATGCAGTGATGACGAGCTTAAGGAACAGGGGATAAAACCAAGCACAATAAGACTTTCAATTGGAACAGAAAATATAGATGATTTAATATTTGCGTTAGATGAAGCGTTTGAATCGGTAAATTAATGGAAAGAAGGAATATGTATAATGGCTAAAATATATCAGAAAATAACAGATATTATTGGAAACACCCCTCTTCTGGAGCTTGAAAACTATGAAAAGGCTAATAATTTGCAGGCAAAAATTATTGCAAAGCTGGAATATTTTAATCCCGCAGGTTCTGTTAAAGACAGAGTCGCGAAGGCTATGATAGATAATGCGGAAAAACAGGGTAAATTAAAACCAAATTCGGTTATTATAGAGCCTACATCAGGTAATACTGGTATTGGACTGGCATCTGTGGCGGCGGCAAGAGGATATAGAATTATAATCACTATGCCGGAAACAATGAGTATTGAAAGACGTAATTTATTAAAAGCATATGGAGCCGAATTGGTTCTTACAGATGGTGCGATGGGAATGAAGGGGGCTATCGTGAAGGCGGAAGAACTGGCAAAGGAAATACCTGACAGCTTTATTCCGGGTCAATTCTCAAATCCTGCAAATCCGGCATATCATGAAAAAACGACAGGGCCTGAAATCTGGAATGATACGGAGGGGAGGGTTGATATTTTTGTTGCCGGAGTAGGAACGGGCGGTACTATTTCAGGTGTTGGTGAATATTTGAAGCGAAAAAATCCGAATATTAAAGTAGTTGCGGTAGAACCTTATGATTCGCCTGTGTTATCAAAAGGGAAAGCAGGAGCGCATAAGATACAGGGAATAGGAGCCGGTTTTATTCCTGGTACTTTGAATATAAATATATATGATGAAATTATTACTGTTAAAAGTGAGAATGCCTTTAGAACAGGAAAAGCTATTGCCAGAAAGGAAGGCATGCTTGTGGGAATATCTTCGGGAGCGGCCGTATGGGCAGCTACGGAATTGGCAAAACGTCCTGAAAATAAAGATAAAACGATAGTTGTACTTCTTCCTGATACTGGTGAAAGATATTTGTCTACACCTATGTTTGATGAATAATAGATGATATAAAAGCATGATATACAGTAAATTATACCATGCTTTTATTGTATAACGAAAA
>CAJUFV010000198.1 GCA_910585795.1 uncultured Clostridia bacterium
GTACATTTATTATATCCTAATTTTGTCCGCTTTTTAATAGTAATATAAAATTTTTTAATACTTCCCTTTTATTTTTCTTTTATAAGACTTTCCATTGCGCATAAAATCATACGAGCATTTTCATCATATACATCATCAAGCATACTCATAGGCAATGGATTTTTTCCTTTACCGATTTCCACAGTAAAGCCGGCTCTACCAAATTCTTTTATAAACCAGTCCTTACAGCCTCCAAATGAAGCCGTTCCCTCCGGCACGCATACAGTATATCCGCTTTCCCGCGCCATTTTTTTTGCTGTATCAAGCGAATTGTCAGCCGTCATTCCATTAAAATCATAATATATTTCCTTGCCCTGACTATGAAAAGTAATCAGCATATCAATATCATTACATCTTACAAAATTTACTATAGAGCGCGTTTCCGGCTCTGACTCAGCACATTCTCCTCCATACTTGGTCGGACCGGGCTTATCTGTGACCTTATCCCATCCGGCGTCAAAATTATGATTTATATCCACTCCACGCGCGTTTGCCTGCCACACGCGGTCAAAGCTATGTATCCCCGCCACACTTATAAGACGTCTGTGATATTCATTAGTTATATCCAATCCGTTCACCGCAATGTCCACACCATCAGGATTTACCATAGGCGCTATATATATTGTAACCATATCAGACAGCCTTTTTGTGTCATAACCGTGATATTCCTGTCCTGAGTCAATACTGTCAGCGTAGCATGACATAAATTTAACAAGCAATGCCGCTGTCAGATATTCCAGTCCATGATACGCGCCGCTCATAAACAGTTTTTTGTCTCCGCTTCCAATTTTAATACACGGAATTTCTCTTCCCATAACACTTTTACCAATAATTATTTTTTCCGCGTCATCATGTTTTTCTGTAAACAGCCTCATCTCATGTATCATCTTGTCATAATCATATCCCATATGCAGTCCTCCTGTCAGACTTTGATACAGTAATCTATTCCCTGTCGTTTATCTTTATGATGAATTTATTGACATTAAGAATAAAATGGTATAAAATTATTGTTACGCATTATACACGGAAAGGATTTTGTATTATGAAAAGAATTGTGACCATACAGGATATATCCTGCTTCGGAAAATGCTCGCTCACAGTGGCGCTGCCGATAATCTCCGCCATGGGAGTGGAAGCATGCTGTGTTCCTACCGCTGTACTTTCCACTCATACAGGAGGATTTACAGGATACACATATCATGACCTTACCAATGATATACCTGAAATCTCAAATCACTGGAAAAATATCGGTCTTAATTTTGATGCTGTATATACCGGCTATCTGGGGTCATTTGAACAAATAAAAATTGTTTCAGATTTTTTTGATATATTTAAAACATCCGATAATCTTCTTATAGTCGATCCGGTTATGGGTGACAAAGGAAAATTCTATGCCGGATTTACAAACGCATTTGCTGAGGAAATGAAAAAGCTATGTAAAAAAGCCGATGTCATACTACCTAATCTTACAGAGGCGGCGCTTCTTCTGGGTGAACCGTACGCGGGTGATAACTATGACGAAAACTTTATAAAAAATATGCTTATACGCCTTTCCGCGCTTGGCTCAAAAATAGTTGTGCTTACCGGAGTCAGCTTCGATGAAAACTCTCAGGGAGTGATGTCCTACAACAGTGAAACCGGCGAATTTTCATCATACTTCAATGATAATATACCAGGTTATTTTCACAGTACAGGCGATGTTTTTTCAAGCACTCTTTCGGGCGCTCTTGTAAAAGGCTTTGATATGGGTATGTCATTAAAAATAGCTGTTGATTTTACAGTTGACTGTATAAAGCATACTCTTGAATATAAAAAAGAACATTGGTATGGGGTCAGGTTTGAGGATTGCCTGCCTGACTTAATTAATATGATAAAATAGCGCATTGGGCTTTTGACAGAACATACTCTGTAATATTGGGAGTACATTTTATTAATATTGATATTGATTACATCACAATAGGAAAAAGAATACGTGATGAACGTGAAAAACGCTCTCTCAGCCAGCGTTAGTTAGCCGGTAAATCAGGTTTTTCATCTCACCATATGGAGCACATCGAAAGCGCGTCAACCCACCTAAGCCTACCTGTACTGATAAGTGTAGCAAACACTCTCAATGTATCCTCAGATGACCTGATATGTGATAATCTCACCGCCTCAAGAGAAGCTTATAAAAACTCCATCATATCTGAATTGGAGGATTACGGCGACAAGAAACTCTGGCTTTTATCTGACTCCATGAAATCTATCAAGGCTTCATACAGAAGTCTGTAAATTTATTTTGCCGGCACATTTGCCGCAGTAACCGTATATTTCCAGCTTATGTCCGGTAACAGTAAAATCACTCACCTCGGGCGTATGCATCGGACATATATTGACGCTTTTCATTTCTCCGCATCCAAGACAAATCGCGTAATGACGATGATGTCCTCCGGTAAGCTCATAATAAAACCTATCACTGTCCTGAATTGTTTTTTTACTGACTATTCCCTTTTCACAAAGTTTTTCTACTATACGGTATACTGTTGAAAGTGAAATTTCATCTGACATTTCAAATATACTCTCAGCCGTAAGTGGTACACGTGCTTCTGTAAGCAGTTTCATAACATTAATACGCTGCTTTGTGCATTTAAGTCCGGAATCTGAAAGAAGCTTATTTATCTCCATATATATCACCTTCTTATGTTTCTGGAAACCGCTGACATAACAAGCAGAAAAACAACCCCTATAAGCACAATTGTTCCGCCCGGACGCAAATCAGCATAATAAGATACAAATAATCCGGTAAGCGTAAATATCTCAGCAAATACCACAGACAAACAAACAGTCTGTTTATAGCTTTTAGCGGCAAGCATTGCCGACGCGACAGGAATTACAATCAAAGAAGATATCATAAGCGCGCCCACTATTCTTGAAGCCACAGACACAGTAACAGCCGTCAGGAACATAAGTATAAGATTTACTCTTCCTGCCGGCACTCCTGCCAGTCTTGCCGCCTCCTCGTCAAAGGTAACAAAAAACAGTTCCTTATATAATAAAACCGACACAATTATCACCGCAATTCCCAGTCCTATTGTCAGACACATTTCAAAATCCGTAATAGCCACAATCGAGCCAAAAAGAAAACTGTTTAAATTAGCCGAGCCATTTTTTATAAAGCCTGAAAGTACCGCAGTGAGACCTATACCGGCAGACATCACTATCACAGTCGCGATTTCCGAGTATCTGCCGAATATTTTTCTTAACAGCTCAATTCCCAATACAGCTACTACAGAAAAAAACACCGCACCCAATATAGGATTTACACCAAGCACCAGTCCCAGCGCAATACCCGCAAGCGCTGAATGTGACGTTGCGTCACCTATTGCGGATAATCTCTTAAGCACAATCGGAGTGCCTATACACGGAGCAATCACCGCAATAATTATTGCCGCAAAAAACGCGCGGCGCATAAATTCATATTGAAAAATCTCAGGCATGATGATGCTCTCTCCTTCCGGCAAATATATCGTTTATCTGCTGTATTGTAAGATTATTTCTGTTTACAAACTCTCCGTTGCCATGCTCGCAGAAAATCAGCAGCTTATTTGAAACACGTACTAATTCAGGGGTATCATGATTTGTCATTATTATAGTCATTCCCTGATTATTAAGGTCACGTATTATATCCATAATCTGCTTTACTGACTTTGCGTCCACTCCGACTGTCGGCTCATCCATAAGCAGCAGTTCCGGCTGGGAAATTAACGCGCGCGCTATAAAAATTCTCTGCTGCTGTCCGCCGGACAGTCTGCCTATAAGCCTATTTTCATAATCCTCCATACCGACTTTTTTCAGCGCTTTCCTCATCTGCTCATTATCCTCTTTTGTATATCTTCTGAATAATCCCTTTTTACTGTAAAGATTAGCCATTACAACTTCTCTGACAGTCGCGGGAAAATCACTGTTAAAGGAATTAGCTTTTTGAGAAACATATCCGATTTTATAGTTAGACCGAAATTTTGAAAGCGGTTCACCAAACAATGTTATATCACCGCTTGCGCAGGGAAGCAGCCTCAGAATTATTTTTATCAGCGTGCTTTTCCCCGCCCCGTTTGCTCCGATTATTCCTAAAAAATCCCCTTTGCGCAGAGTAATATTTATATCTCTTAGTACAGACGTGTCGGGATATTCAAAATTAAGATGCTCTATCTTTAAAATTTCCTGCTCCATTTACTAATTAAACCGCCTTTTTTAACTGTTCAAGATTAAGCTCCATTATTGTTACATAATCTCTGTGCTCACTGTCTCCCTCAAAGGTATACAGCGGAACCGCCTCAACTCCGGCTTCCTCCGCCACCGCGTTTGCCATTTTGTCACCGTCAATCGGGTCATAAAATATACACTTTGCGCCTTCATTTCTGATTTGCTCAACAATATTCGCCATCTGCGCCGGAGATGGGTCACTGTCACCGGCTATACCTTCAAGAGCAATCTGCTCCATACCGAATTCTCTGCATAAATACCCGTACGCTCCGTGCGTTACAAATAATTTTACGCCCTCAAGTCCGGCCTTTTTATATTCATCTTGAACTCTGTCAATTTGAGCGCTGTACACCATGAAACGGTCAAGATATCTGTCGGCGTTTTTACTGTCTGCCGTCGAAAAGGCTTTATAAATATTCTCAAGCTGTAGCTGCGCATTTTCCAAGCTCAGCCATACATGCGGGTCTGTATTTTCAGACATACCGTTTAAATTATCGCTCGCACATACTGTAACAACATCATCCGGCAAGGCCTCCTTTACCCTGACAGCCCAGTCGTCTATGCCCATACCATTATATACAAACACATCCGCGTCAGACAATTTTGCCATATCTGCCGCTGTCGGCTCAAAATCATGAGGCTCAGTTCCCAGCGGCACAATACTATGATATACAATATCCTCGCCGCCTATTTCACGCACAAAGTCATTCATCGCATAAAAAGACGCGTATACTGTGAGTTTGTCAGGCTGCTTTACTACTACTCCGCAGGATGTAAGAAGAAGCGATAATACCACTATTAATGATAATTTTCTTTTCATATTAAATTCCTTTCTATATCAGGATAAATTGTTTGCAAGCAACAAATTATGTGTTATACTCTGCTGTGATACAAATACTTATGAAAGGCTGTCTCAAAGACAGTCTTTCTACTTTGCGTCATACCAGCTGCGTCCTACCGACATATCCACCTTAAGAGGTATACTAAGCGTCATAGCGCCCTGCATTTCCTCGCTTAAAATATTTTTCACAATTTCCACTTCATCCTTATGCGCTTCAACAATCAGTTCGTCGTGTACCTGCAATATAAGACGCGATTTCAGCTTTTCCCTTATCAGTCTATTATCCACACGCACCATCGCCAGCTTAATAATATCCGCCGCTGTTCCCTGTATCGGCGTATTAAGCGCCACTCTTTCACCAAACTGACGTATACTGTAATTAGATGATTTTAATTCCGGAATATATCTAATTCTGTTCATCATAGTTTTTACATAACCGTTTTTCTTTGCCTGTTCCTTAATTTCAGCCATATAATTTCTTACACCGTGATACTTTGCAAGATAACTGTCTATATATGCTTTCGCTTCCTTAACCGAAATCTTTAAGTCCTGAGCCAAAGAAAATTCTCCAATTCCGTACACAATACCAAAATTCACAGCCTTTGCGCTTGAACGCTGTTCCTTTGTTATAGCTTCAAGCGGTATTCCAAGCACCTGTGACGCTGTAACCGAGTGAATATCCTCATTATTTTTAAAAGCGTTTATCATTGTTTCATCATTTGCCATGTGCGCCAGAACACGCAGCTCAATCTGTGAATAGTCCGCGTCAACAAGAACATACCCCTCCGGAGCAACAAACATTTTTCTTATTTCACGTCCAAGCTCTGTACGCGTGGGGATATTCTGTAAATTAGGCTCGGTCGATGACAGTCTTCCCGTAACTGTAACCGTCTGTGTAAATACTGAATGAATACGGTGTGTATTTGGATTCACTACCGCCGCAAGACCGTCACAGTATGTGCTTTTCAGCTTAGTGATTTTACGGTATTCCATCAAAAAACCAATTATAGGATGCTTATTCCTGAGCTTCTCAAGAACATCCGCATTTGTGGCATATCCCGTCTTTGTTCTCTTAACAGGCGTTAATCCAATTTTTTCAAAAAGAATAACCCCAAGCTGTTTAGGTGAATTTATATTAAATTCCTCTCCCGCAAGAAAATATATCTCATGGGTAAGCTCCTCGATTTTTCTGCCAAGAGTATCGGCAAACTCTTTAAGCTGGGCGTCATCTACAAGAAAGCCGTTTATTTCCAGATGAGCAAGCACTGTTACAAGAGGAAGCTCTATTTCACGGTATAGTTTTTCCTGCCCGTTTTCCGTTATCTTATTATTTATACGCTCATTAAGCGCGTATAATGCTACGGCGCATTTGGATAGATATTCACTCCTGTCGCTTTTATTATCGTCAAACAAAGACAGCTGTTTAGCCTCCGGCTTCTCTATTTCCATTCCAAAATACTCACCTGTTAGCTTCTCAATAGTATATTCATTTCTTGCCGGGTCAACCAGATACGCAGCTATTGCCGTATCATCGCTCATGCTCTTAACATCAATTCTGCCATTCAGCTTCACAAGCATTTCTTTCGCGTCAAATAAAATCTTTTTTATACTCTCATCCTCAAAAAGCCGCTGTGCCGCCTCTATAGCATGTTCTCCTTCAACAGTATAAACCTGCTTTCCTGAAGCCACCGCAAAACCCGTCAGTTTGTCCTCCGCAAAATCAGTCACAACCGCTACAGTATCACCAAGCTCTGCCGGCACATCGTTTCCCGTGTCCAATACCCGCATATCCGCAAATATATCCTCTGTCTCTGACGCCATACTATTTTCAGCTGATAAATTCAATTTTTTAATAATACTATTAAGCTCAAGACGTTTTAAAATATCATATAACTCACTGTTGCCGTCCAAACCTTTAAATACGCAGTCCTCCGCGGAAAAATCAACAGGCGCGCCGCGGTCAATCGTGGCAAGCTCCTTGGACATAAACGCCATATCACGGCCTTCACGAAGCTTTTCCAGCATCGCTCCCTTTAAGCCAATATCATCAATATTATCATATATATATTCAATACTGTGATATTTTTCAATAAGATTGACAGCGGTTTTTTCTCCTATACCCTTAACCCCGGGGATATTATCCGAAGGGTCGCCCATAAGCGCCTTAATATCTATAAACTCTTCTGGTGTGACATGATAACGCTCCTTAACAGCCGCGTCGTCATATATTATCGTCTCATTATATCCTGACCTTGTGACAGTAAGAATCACCTTTGTCTTATCACTTGCCAGCTGCAAATCATCCTTATCGCCTGTAGCTATAAAACAGCTTATACCCTGCTCTTCGCACATTTTCGCAACTGTTCCTATTATATCGTCCGCTTCATAACCTTCTTTTTCAAGAATAGTCATATTCATTGCGCGGAGCACATCCTTCATCAGCGGCATCTGCGCAACAAGTCCCTCAGGCATAGGCTTTCTCTGCGCTTTGTAGCCATCATACTGAATATGCCGGAATGTGGGAGCTTTGACATCAAAAGCGGCGCAGATATAATCGGGTTCCTGCTCCTTAATCAGCTTTAACAGAATATTCAGAAAACCGTAAATCGCATTTGTAGGAGTACCGTCCTTCGTGCTGAGGTATCTTACACCGTAAAACGCGCGGTTCAATATACTGTTTGAATCCAAGATAAGTAATTTTTTCATATTTTTTCCTTTCTTTTCGCTGTATATTTATAGCGGCTCCAAGTACAATTTAACTTCTATAAAGTTAAATTTCAAAATTTTATAATAATCCTCATAATTTTTCCCAGCGTTTGTAATTGCAAATTATTCGCATTTAATTTATATTCTATTCCTATTATACCCATTTGTCAAGTATCGTTCACAGTTTATTAACAAAATTACTTATTTCTGTTTACATTTAATTCATACCAGTGTAAAAAGTACGTTGTAATATATAGTCATGATAAAGGAAATGCTACAGGTATAACGGAGTATTAAATTAAGCTATTTTGACAATAATGATATAAGGAGGCAGCTATTATGAAAAAATACCCTTATACAGAATCTACCGACCTGATTGTTTACAACCAGAAACCAAAAAAGGAAAAAAAGCCGAGAGTATGGCTTACAGCCGTATGCAGCGCTCTTGCCGCAAGTGTATTTACAGCGGGAGTTTTCTCAGCCGGAATGTACGTTTACAACACAAAATTTCCGCAGCAGACACAGGCAGTCTCAAATACGGAAACAATTAATAACACTTCATCAGAAAGCAACTCTCAGCTTACAGCATACAAGAACGGAAAAAAAGTTTTAACTGTACCTGAAATTGCCGAGCAGATTGGACCAAGTGTTGTAGGTGTTATAAATAAAACAACAATCACATCACAAAAATATTATGACCCGTTTACAGGAAGATATTTTTATTCAAGCGACCCTTCAATGGACGGCGAAACAGTTGAACAGGGCAGCGGTTCAGGAATAATATTTCAGGATAACGGATATATAGTTACAAATCAGCATGTTATCGACGGTGCTTCGGAAATATCTGTAATACTTAATACAGGTGAAGAATTTTCAGCAAAGCTTATCGGTCAGGACGCAAAAACAGACCTTGCAGTTCTGAAAATTGACCCCGGCTCAACGCAGCTTACAGCCGCTCCCTTGGGTGACTCCACATCGGTTCAGGTAGGCGAGCTAGCGGTCGCGATAGGCAATCCGATGGGACAGGAATTCTCAGGCTCTGTCACAGCGGGAATCATAAGCGCTGTCAACAGAACTATGACAATAGAAAACAGAACATATAACCTTTTGCAGACAGACGCCGCGATTAACTCAGGTAATTCAGGCGGAGCGCTTATCAATCAGTACGGAGAGATTATAGGTATCAACTCTGTTAAATTATCAACAACCGGTGTTGAAGGTATGGGATTTGCGATAGCGATTTCAGAAGCAAAGCCCATTATAGACGATTTAATGTCATCAGGCTATGTCACAGGCAGACCGCTTGTAGGTATTGAAATCAAGGATACAGGCTACGGTCTGTTTATCAGAAATGTTACCGAAGGCAGCGGGGCTGAAGAGGCCGGCCTTAAGGCATATGATATGATTCTTGAAGTAGACGGTCAAAAGGTTACTTCCACAAAGGAAGTTAATGACATTCGTGACAAGAAAAAAGCAGGCGATTATCTGACCTTCAAAATTCTCCGTGACGGGAATACATTAGAAATTCAGGTTCGCCTGATGGAGGACAATACGTCCGCAAATAATAATTAAGCTAATCAGTTATAATTGATGGCTGCGTTTAATACGCGGCCAATACCATCCTTTTTTTCATATGCCCTTGCTTTCCCCAAAGGCAAGGGCGCCCCCCAAATAATACAGACGCTTATAAAAAGTATCTGTTTATATAATATTACCGGTTCTATACCGGTAATTACTCCCCAAATTAAGAACTGCCGCACAAATTGTCGCGGCAGTTCTTTTATGTTATAAGTCTTCTATACTCCTCTTTCATATATCCGCTAAGCTCATCAAGCGGCAGCGGAAACTCTACAAAGCCCCGCGCGTAGTATGACAAATCATACGGCTGAAAAAATATAACCAGCTTGTCATTATCTATATAAAAATCTGTCTGATGCGAGTCTTTTATTTCAGGCTTAGCCCATAAGTCCTTATATTCATCACTGTGGTCCGTCATACGCGCGTTAATCATTCTGTTTAACGTTGATATATACCCGTCGTCCATAAACAGGTCTGACAGCTTAACCGTCTTTTCACCGGACACATCAATATTTTTAGGTATACGCACTGTGGTGCCATGGGCGCCCCCCGTATATGTATATTTCTCCTCTACCACACTTATAAAATCATTAGCGTTATACTTTTCGTCCCAGCTGATATTCAGCACGCACTTATTACCCATACGGACATTATCACAATTTTCTGTTGCTTGACTGTCAAAAGCGACAAGGTCGCTTTCAACCGCCTGTTCAATTTCATCGTTAATACTGTTTTCAAAGTCGGTGTTATTCATTCCCGTAAATTGTATTACCTCTGCCTTTACCTCTGAAAAATCAGTTTCATATTCCTTTATTCCCCGCTCTGTGCGGATACGCCGTATGTCGCACCCGCACAGACAGACAACCACCATTCCAAGAATAAATATCTTTCTTAACATCGCAGCTCCTCCCCACACCGAAAAAAACTACAATATTATACATATAAGTCCGTTACTGCCGTCATTGATTATTCTCTGCAAAGTTTCCTTGAGCTTCATTCTAGCCGAATCCGGCATGCGTGACAGCTTGTTATTTAAGCCCTCGTTCACAAGCTCATACAGGGATTTGCCGAAAATATTCGACTGCCATATCTTTGCCGGGTCAGCTTCAAATTCCGACAGCAGATAATGCACAAGCTCCTCAGACTGCTTTTCTGTTCCGACAATAGGACTCACCTCTGTCTCAATATCCGCTCTAATCATATGTATTGACGGTGCCGATGCTTTCAGCTTTACGCCAAATTTGCCTCCCTGCTTTACTATTTTAGGCTCGTCAAGCGTAAGCTCGTCAGTTGTAGGCGACACAATGCCGTAACCATTTTCCATTACCTCGTGAAGCGCGAAGGAAATTTTATCATATTCTGTTTTCATCTGCGACAATGACGACATAAGCGTCATAAGCTGATGCTCTCCGTCAATTTCAAAGCCGGACATTTCGCCGAGAATTTTGTAAAACAGCGATTGAGGAAGCTCCATGCACATTTTAACTGTTCCGTCTCCAAGGTCCATACCCTCGATATATGAACGTTTTACAAATTCACATTCACCTATCCCCTCTGACAGAGCGCGGACATCACGTATACGGTTAACGCTTTCTATTTTATTGATAACCGATTCATAAATATCTTTCTTCAGCCAATGCTCATTATCCAGCTCCTCAATCCACTCTGGTATCTGAATATTAATCTCCTTGAGCGGGAATTCAAACAGTACTGTTTCAACAATATTATGTATATCCTCCGCTCCAAGCTCTTCACAGTTCACTGCCAAGACAGGCACGCCATGCTTTTGCTCAAGCTCTCTTTTAATCTGACCGCACTGCGCCGACTGCGGTTCTGTTGAATTCAGAAGAACGACAAAAGGTTTGTTAATAGCCTTAAGCTCATTTATAACTCTGTTTTCAGCGTCAACATAATCCTCACGGTCAATCTCTGTAATACTGCCGTCTGTAGTCACCACCAGCCCTATTGTAGAATGTTCTGTTATAACCTTTTTCGTGCCTATTTCGGCCGCCTCATTGAATGAAATAGGATGGTCAAACCACGGTGTAGTCACCATTCTGGGAGCGTCTCCCTCCACGTATCCAAGAGAGCTGTCAACTATATATCCTACACAGTCTATCATTCTCACCTTAAGATGTGCGTTATCGCCAAGGGAAATTTCAACGGCCTCATTCGGAATAAATTTCGGTTCTGTAGTCATAATAGTTCTGCCAGCCGCCGACTGAGGAAGCTCATCTCTTGCTCTTTCCGCCTGATACGTGTTTTCTATATTCGGTATTACAAGCAAATCCATAAACTTCTTTATAAATGTAGATTTTCCTGTACGCACCGGTCCAACTACACCGATATACACATCACCCTGACTCCTCTGCGCTATATCATTGTAAATATTGTACTCCTCCACTTTTACTTTTCCTCCTTTTGTCCAAAATATATGTTATATGTATATGCGTCAATTCGTCCAATATGTCCAATTTAGAAAATTTATTATTATACTCGCAAAAGAATGATTTACTGAAGAAATACTTTTTACTTATAATATTTTTTACTGTCGGGTAATATGAAAACCCAAGCTTTATTTCATACAGTTATCGCATTGATTTTATTTGTCCCATATTAAACTGTCCTTTCTTATCTCAGCAATAATTGCGCTTATACATAATCAATTCTTTTTATAAATTTTTTCTTTAAATTCTTCAACTCGACGATATTTATAATTTGTTTCCATAATTTCAGTACAATTATTTTTTAGCTCTTTCATATACTGCTCAAAATATGCTTTTATTTCTTCATTTTTTATTATATACTACATTTTTTATATCTTTTCATAATATGCTACAAAC
>CAJUFV010000199.1 GCA_910585795.1 uncultured Clostridia bacterium
ATCGTTATATAAGAAATTATCCGCCTGAACTTCCTTTCCGTCAGCTACAACTTTAACTGTATTCGGCAGCACATTTATACTCTGCCAGTTGTCAGCCGCAATAACTGCCGCGCTTGATATAACACCCATCACAAGCATACCACATATAAAACTTTTAATATTCCCTTTCATACAAATACCTCCTTTGTGATATTTACATTCTATCACAAAGGAAAATATTTGTAAATGACTTTATGAAATGTCTGTTATAAGTCCTCCTGAAACTGTAACAATTTTTCCGTCTGCCGTTTCAAAACTTCCGCTTGCACCTTTTTCAAAACTCCAATTTCCTAATGCCGCAGTACCGCCTGTGCCACTTCGTAAAATTTGTTGTTTATTGCAATATAACGAAGTATGGTCAATACCATTGTAAACCTTAAACACCTCATTACCATCACAATATAATGTAAGGTCTGCATATCTCATACCATAACTGCTCGGCTCATTACACCATAATCCATAGCGGTTTCCGTCTGCGTCATAGCTCTGTATGCCGTTCTTGTCAATGACAGTCCTCGCCTCGTCCTCTGTGCCTGTGGCAAAAGTACCAACAGTGATTATATTTCCGCTTTCGTCCATGTATATCGCCGGCTTACCGTCATTATCATATATAGCAAAAGCGTACTTATCTCCGTGGTCGCCCAGCTTTATTTTTAGCTTTTTGCCTGTCTCGTCATATATATTCAGTGCGAATTTACCGCCGACATTGCCAAGCTCCAGACGCTTAACCCTGCTTTTCTGCTGATAAATCGTCAGCAAATCACCGATAATCTTCAATAGCTCATTGTCGCTCTGCACACCGTTACGGTCTGTATTTACTACACCGTGTACATCACGAATTGCAATCCCTTTATTAGTAGTCTGTACTTTTTCAAGCTGTTTCCGTCTTTGGCACAAGTTATATAGTATACTAAAAAAGTTTGTGTCCATATGTCCTATTTCAATAGTAGGTGGTTTCGGCTCATATGGATATGTAGAATACGCCACAATGCGCTGCTTATACATATTATGGTCGTTATCATATACCCGAACAGTATCGCCTATGTCCACCTTTTCAATGTCACCTACCTCCGGCAGCTTAAAAAGCTCAATAAAGCCGCCTGTTATTTTAATTTGGGGAATGTCAATTCTATTCTCATTCTCAGGGTCAAATTCCCACTGGGCGTGTGTTTTTATTTTATTAGGGTCAGTATAATCTGAATAGTCCCTGTGACCCTCTCTCACTCCATATTTTTCAATCATAGGACTATCTACATACTGCTTATCGCCGTTTACGCTCCCTATGTGCATATCATCCGCTCCATACGGATACAGACGCGTTATTACACCCTCAAAATCGCGCATAATTTCCACGCCTTCCATATTCTTTTCTAAAGTCAGACGAACCCCGTTATCCTGCCCTATTTGCTTTACTATAGCCACCTTCATATTATCACGGTATATCTCTCCCTTACCACAGTTTTCAATCAGTGTCAGTGCAGCGTCCCATACATTCGTCTTGTCCGTTGAGAAAAAGTCTATTAAATAACCGTCACTGTCAACCCATGTCATGCCGCGCTCATTCAGTTCCGCTTCCGTAAACATTGTAAATTCTGTACTTTGTAATATTCTCTCGAATACCTTTGACGGTTTTACACCTATCATATCAGGAATATTCTGAATATGCTTCGCTTTGCCGTACGTACTGAACAAGTCGGTGGCTGTAACTTCCACTATATCTGAGCCTTTTGTTTTTCTCGTAACCTTCAAAGCAACATATCCCTGTCCCTCACAAGATAAAACCATATTTTCCTCTATCATGGCCGCTTTTTCATCCGTATACGGATAGCTGAAATACAAACTTTCTATATCATTGATTCTCTTATCAATTTTAACATCATATGCGTCACCCAGATAGGCTGTACAGCCTCCGTCAAAATTTGTTTCTCCTGCATCATGTAATCTAAGCATTTTAATCTCCTTCCATTACAAAAGACACTCATGACGAGTGTCTTTAATTTTGCATCATATGCTTGACAAATACACTATTTTTGGATATAATAGAAAAAGAAAGAGGATATCCGCTTTAAAGGCGGCTTGTCCGTATATTGGGTAAATAGTCGCCAACATTTGGACGTGTGGGGCGACTATTTTTTTATGGTTTTTATTAATTCAACGAGTGATACTATTACAAGAAGTAGTACAATCATTTCGATAATTTCCATAATATCACCCCCTTATGTAGAGAGTGACAAGCCGCCCATATAGCTCCTCTTTCTTCCATGTATTATATTATCATATTTTGTCAAATGTTGCAAACCCTAATCCAGTCTCATATCTTCCGCGTTAACACTATGTATATATCTCGGTTCATATTCAACCTCGATTTCTACATTTTCAGAAGCTGTTACCTTCATAACATTATTTCCAACAGTAAGCTCAAAAAAATCACCTTGAATTTCTTTCATTAGACTTTTGCCTGATAAATCTCTCACAGTGTAATTCTCGCAGTCAATTTCAGCGTTTTTCGGCACTGTAATAGACGTTCCGGCAACTGATATTGTTACAGGCTTCGTTACCCTTGTAACCGTTATAACAGGTCTTACAGGCACATCACCAATATTTTTTACGACATGACTTCCCGCACCCTCAAAAGAAAAATATTCTCCTATATCAAGCGGTATATCATCATCTAATAATATTTCATCATCAAGGCATGGTCCTTCCATTATGCTGAATATAAGCTCTGCAAACGGCTTGACCTTGTATTTTACAACAAATTTTGCATATTGGCCGCCATGTTCCGGCATGTACTGCACTGTATCAACTATACGCGCCGTCCATTTTACAAGCGGTGTGTCGTCGAATATTAATATACCGCTTCCCATTATCCAGCGGCTTAACTTTGTAATCTTACTTTGAAGGTCTGATAATCCATTAGCCGTAACATTTATCTCCATTTGATAAATCTTACTTTCGTAAAATTCATGTCCGTATGGATTGGCACACGCAAAGCTACGCTCTCCGTCACTATTTTGTAAACTAAACGTTTCTTCCTTTGTTTCGGGGCGTATCGGACGGTCATTTGTTTTGACCGTCACACCCTCAAAATCATTTGAATGTTGTTCCCTAAATGTAAATCCTGCTCTCATCTGTCTAACCCCGCATTCTTTCTTATAACTGCCATTACATCAACATTATCAGCAGCATTTATTGTTGTTTGGCTGTTATCATTATAATAGCTCTGTTCAACCTTGAAATTCTGGAACGCATTCAATAACTGTCCCAGCATATTAGTTATGTTGTCGCCTGTGCCGGCAAGCTTTGCGGTAAGCTCGCCGACAATACCGCTGACATTAATGTCGGTATTTGTAACAATATTTTTCAGGTAATCAGCCTTCATATTTTCCGCAGCTTCATAATCAGCCTGAAGCGCGTCAATCGTGGCGGTGTTTTTCACCTGAAGTTGATACAGTTCCTCGTCACGCTGGAGCTGTTTCATCTGTTCTTCGAGCTCCTTGTATTTCTGTTGTCCGCGGTCGGTTACTGCACCTGCGTATATATCCAGCTGTCCCTGTACAGTAGCCATATCCACCCTTCTATCTTCCACTTCCCAGCTATCCCTAAGAGCCTGTTCCTGCTTCTGAAATTCCTCCTGCATTTTATTTATATAGTCCTGACGCTCTTTCAGCATATCCTCATACGCCTCTGACGCTTCGTCCCACGAGCTGTGATTAAGCTCCGTCATAGCTTCGTTATATTCTCTGCGTGATATAAGCCCCTGATTGTAATATTCCTGCGTATATGTCTTAATACGCTCCAAGCCCTGAACATATTCTTCATCTGTCATGCCGAAATATTTCCGCTGTTCTTCCAGCCAATTTAAAGACTGCTCCTTGCGCTCACTGTACATTGATGAACCGAGCTTTTGACCATAAGCGTCAAATTCCTTCTGTGTCAGTTCACCGTTTGCAAGCGCCTCACGATTTCTCTCCATAACGCGGTTATAGGCTTCAAGAGGGTCATCTCCGCTATCCTTCCAGTCATTGAAATATGTATGCTCCGATATATAATCCACAGAGAGGTTATATAATTCTTCAAGCTGTTCCTTGCGCTTATCAATATATTTTTCGTCAAGGTCAGCCATTGCCTCCGTATATTCCTTATGATTAATTATTCCCTGCTCATAATATTCCGTGGTATATGCCTTCATTCGGTCAATCCCAGCAAGATAATCAGATGCAGCCATACCGTTATACTTTTCCTCATGACGAAGCCAGTTTTCACTTTCCTTTACGCGCTCGCTGTATAATTTCTGCTGTAAGGAAAATACCTGTTCTTCAATATCCCAAATATCTTTTTCATTATCCTTGTATTTTTCCTGAAATTCAAGCCATTTTTCAAGCTCCTGCTCTGTGGTAACTGAGTGCGTTTTGGTGTAATGCGTCCAGTCGTCCTTAGCCGCTGTAAACGCGTCGGAATTGTTTTTACCGCTTGCGTAATGCGGTATACCCAGACCTGACATTATGGCCTTTGTCTGCGCTGCTGTGTATACCTTTGCTCCTCTGGAGAGCGGCAGTATAACGTCCCTGCCCTCAGGGATAAATGCGCGTCCGCGGTCAACGATAAGCTCACGGTTATCATTTATTCCACGCTCATCATTTACCATTGCAATACCGCCGGAGAAGTTCATGTCGCCTTTCGCACGCCCTTTCGGCACATCTCCCGTAGCTGTATAATGAGCCGTCACCTCTATGGTTTGCGACAAACTTTTAATTTTTGCGTCTGCCGCATCTGTGTTAGCATCGACCGGTACTTTTACCTGTTCCTGATTAAGCGCTGATATCTTTTCCTTTGCCGGTTCTGCGTCCGCATCCACTGTTACTGTTGTATCTTCTGTAGTTTCTTCTAATTCAGTATTGACTGTTATGGTAGCGGAAGGATTATCCTGAATTTCAGCAACCTTTTCTCCAGCCTGATTTAACACATCAATATTTCCGTCTGCGTTTACCTGTAAAGATACCGCTCCAAGCTCCTGTAAATTCTTTGTCTCTCCTGTTGCCTGGTTGAGTACAGTCAAATCACCATCAGCATTTACAAACACATGCACATTTTCAGTGTCAAGCTCTTTTAGCTTTTCTGCCATCCCTTCAACCAGCTCATAGCCGTTAACCGTAAGTTCGATATGCTTATCCTCGGGAATAAGTCCCAGACTGTGCGCAAGCGCGTCAACCTGAGCGACGCTCATACCCATATCTCCGCCAAGCTTGCCGAGGTCATTTATAACGCCTGATATATCTCCTTTTGATAAGGCCTGCTCTATATCGCTAAAACCGTTTTTCATAAGCGCGGCTTTTTCTATAATTTGCGTGCTCGTAAGTCCAATTTTTTCGCCGTCACTGATAAAATCTTTTATAACCGCGTCAAGCGCGTTATTATCTATGGCACCCTGTAAGCTGTCAAAGCCGTTACGGAATAATGCCATCTGTGCCGCAATATCTTCATTTGCAAATCCCCAATCGCTCATGTTGGCTTTAAGCTGAGTAATAGTATTATTAACTGCATTGCCTCCGGCGGCAAATACTTCCTCCATATTATCAAAACCGTTAAGCTCCATTGCGCTGTCTTGTGCAACTTGTGCCATAGCCTGCAAGGATTTCCGTCCGTTAGCAGCACGTTCATCCGAGGCTGTTAATTCATCATTCAGCTCTTTGTAAGCATTTTTTACATTCTGAACCTGAGCGATTATACCATCCATATCCTCAAACTTGAAGTCATTACCTGTTAAAGCTGTGTATGTATCTGTAAAACCGCTCGCCTGCATGCTTTTTATTAAATCATTACGCTCTTTTTCAAAGGCCCTTCGGCCTATTTTGTTACCACTTTCCTCTGCTTTTCTTGTATTATTCAGAATTTTTCTATATTGTTCTTCAAATTTTGTCGCTTCCTGAATCCATTGCTGTGCGCTGTTCCGACGCTCCTTATATTGTTCGCTCAATCCACTTCCTGCGCTCACTGCATCATAGGCTTCAAAAACTGCTTTTTGAGCATCCTTATAGTTATTTGCGCCCAATGCGTCATTAATTTCATCAGAGGCATTCTTTGCGTCTGCCACCGCCAGGTCAAGAGCCGCTTCATAATCTCCGGTATCAATCATCAGCTTGATTGTATCGTCATTTGTCAGTTTCTTGATTTCTTCAATGATTGCTGATATACGGTTTTTAGCCGCTTCTAATTCTTCACCGGCAAACTGTCCGCTGTTTATGGAATTATTAAGCTGTGCATATTCGTCACGAAGTGCGGATATATGCTCAGCATTGCCTTCCGCATCCTTCCATGTGTCATATAATTCCTTGTAGCTCTGCCCGAGCTTTGAATTATTTTCTATCGCTTCACCAACATATTTTGATATTATATGATATCCTGTAATTATTGCCGCCGGCGCAACTAATGGAGCAACTGCTGAACCAAAAACAGCAGTTGCACTTTTCAACGCAGGAAGTACTGTACCTATAGCCTTTGCCGTTCCTACAAGCTTAGTACCAAGTGTCAAAGCCTTGCCGCCTACAGAAAGACCAACACCTATTTTAGTCGTGAGCACTCCCGTATTTATGATAGCCTTCCGTTCTTCATCTGACATAGTGGAAAGTTTTGTTGAGGCTTTATCAACTATATCCGCAAAATCAGCTATCATCGGCGCGGCGCTCTCACCAAAATTCTGTGCTGCCACCTGCATTTTTACCTTTGCCTGTTCAAGCGTAAAGCCTGTCTTGGCAACACCTTCAGTCTGTACCTCAAACGCCTTTGTAGCCGCACCCGATGCGTTTTTCATTTTTTCAAGCTTAGTTGCAAATGTGTCTGACTGCGCTCCCGTAAGCGCCATAACCGCAGGCATTGCACGAACATTGTTAAACAGTCCGAGCATTTCCTCCTCACTGCCGTTTGTAGCCTTTTTCAAGGCGTCAAGCGTACCCGCGAAGCCCAAAGAGTTAATCATTGAATATCCTGATTCATATCCGATATTCTTTATGACTTTTGCCATATTATCCGACGGTTTCAATAACGCGGTATATACCGCTTTCATCTGCGTTTGTACCTCCGCCGCATTACCTGTTACACCAGTAAGCGTTGCATATGCACCAAATAATTCCTCTTGTGATACACCAAGCTCTTTTGATAGAGACGTTACCTGCTGCATACTTGACGCAAGCTCAGGGAAAGTCGTCTGACCAAGTTCTACCGTCTTAAATGCAAGGTCTGCGACATGCTGTACTGCCTGCGCCGATGTGTCTCCATAGGCCTTTGTAACTGCCGAGGTAAGATTAATACTGTCCGTAGTAGTCGCAAGTCCTGCTTTTGCGGCTTTTGCGTTAATTTCAACCTTCTCCATTGTATCGGCTGCGTCACCAAATGCTGATACTACCTGATATGTACCGTCAGAAATATCACTTGTGCTTTTTCCTGTCGTTATTGCGATATCCTGTATTTGTCCCTTAAACTCGTGTAACCTTTCCGTAGGAACAGAAAGTGTACCGATATTGGCAAGCTCCTTATTAAACTGCCCTGCCGCTTTTGCTGACGCGGTAAGTCCTGCCGCAGTCGCAACACCAAAAGTCTTTATCATTACGCGTCCAACACTGCCTGCAAGCGTTCCAACAGATGATACCTTATTCAGCAATGATGCGTTTTTATTCGCCAGCGTTTCCACAGTTGCGGCAACACCGTTTAAAACACCTACCGCCTGTGAACCGTCAGCCGTAATCCTGACAAGCAGGCTTGCCGCTTCATCTGCCATAAATTCACCTCCCTATTGTCCGTAAAACATCTTTAAATATGGGTCGCTTCCTGTATAGTCTTCCTGATTATCCTCCGCAAAACTGTCTATCATCTCAAACAGCCTTGCTGGATTTTGCCGTCCCACCTCGTCAGGCATAATACCATGCGCGCGGAAAAGCGCGGCGTATAAATCCCTGAGCTTTCCGCTGCCGTTATCACTGCCCGACTTTACTCGTTTTTTGCCGTAAGTGTCTCCATATACATACGCCAAAGCGTAAGACAAAGCCTTGTATGCTCCTCAACACTGAGCGAGCTTATAACCTCCTGCGCGGCTTCCGTACCCTCGAACATATAATCAACCGCGTCACGGCACATTGAAAGCGGCCCTTTTGCCTTTTCATCATTGTGCGCGTCATTTATAATACACATTGTCTCAAAGTCAAACGGCTTTGATATGATTTTTTTCTTATTTACTGTAATTGTTAATGTTCTCTGCATAATTATTCCTCCATAAATTCCGTATCAAAAAAGCACGCTTAGGCGTGCTTGACATATTTTTTATTCTATGATATAATTCAGATATAAGGAAGGATAACAAACAGTTATCTCCGCAGAATTCTAACGATGTGTAGAATTATTTTCTACCCTTAACCGTCTATTTCGCAGGATAGACGGTTATTTTTTTATCCCTACAACAAGCAACAAAACAATAATTAAAATTAAAGTCTGTTCGCCCATTTTACTACCCCTTTCAGAATAGCAGAGATGACCGCCCCGCGTCTGCCGTTTCAAACGCTGTTATCCTATTTATATCCGAGGTCATATGACCTGTTTACTATTTTATAACAAATGTAAAAATTTGTCAAATTACATTTTCTTTACACTGTCGGTTCTGCCTCTTCACCCGGATAATAATTCATATCTGTGAACCACTTTTCCTCTAAAGCTTCCTTTGTAACTCCTTCAGGTAAATCTGTCTCATCAAAGTACGCATAATAATTATTATCAAAATCACGCTGTACCGCTGTATATGTAGCCTTTGCAGTCTGCTTGTCTATAGAACCGCTTGACGGCTTTGTCTTACCCCCGACATTGGACGCAAAGCTATATGACCCTTTATAGTATCTGACATAACGATAAGTGCCGTCAGACTTTAATATTCTCCACGCAACGCCAAAGTAAACAGTCTTAATATCATTGCTGACTTCAACAAGATTATTCTTGCGCTCCAGTCCGCGCCACATCGCGTCAACCTCAGGCGGTATATCCGCGTTTGTAATATCATGTCCCATTTTTTCGATATATGTACTTGTTTCATACGCGCCGTTATCAGCGTCAAACGTGTCAGAGCTGCCGCTGTCTGTAGGCGTAATTTCAACTGTGCCTTTTAAATGATACGGCGTTTTATACACTGTACCCTCTGCCGTATCTGTGTCTACCGCAAAAAATGTGTAATGGTCTACACCTATTGTTGGTAATGGTTTCTTTTTATCCATTAGTTTATTCCTCCTGTAAAATAAAATATTTTGTAAACCGCATTGTTTTATGATAAATGCCGTTCTGTTTTCCCAAATCCCTTGAAAATTCTCTGTGCCAGTCCTCAGCAGTCATAAGCTCATTAACCTGTACACTGATTTCTCCGCATTGTGACGGTTTATCAGTCCATATATCAACAACTGCGCATCCCGACTGTATATCCTCTTCATTATCAGAAGTAAAGTCAGGACATTCAGTTAAATTATAGAAGCTGACAACGGGCAAATCATTAAATTCCTCGGGATAATAATATGTGATTTTGCATTGAAGCGCGGAAAGCGTCTTTTCCGCTTCCGCATTTACATCAATCATTTCATCACCGCCTGTCGTATAATTCGTTTGATTTCCGCACTATTATTTTTCAACGCAGGAACAAGGAAGGGCCGTGGTTTTTGTCCTGATGTAGTATAAAATTGTCCGCCGCTGTAATATGTCCACTGCTTTTTTGTAGTATGCGCAACGGACTTACTGCCCTTGCTTCCGGTTCCAAACTCAACGTAAGCGCCATAATCAACTGTTGGTCCTATGACTGCGCTGTTGCCTTCTACAGTGCTTTCTATACTCCCCATTAAACGACCTGTATCAACTATGTCCTGACTTGCGCAATTCAAAACCGCCGCCTTTCTGACTATCTGACCGGCTTCATCAAGCGCGGCCTGTAACCCGCCTGTCAGATTTTCGCTGATTTTACCCAGCTTATCCATAACGTCACTTGTATCAAAATGTATATTCATTCTGTCACCTCACAAGCTGTAATATTGCTGCCGAGCCGCTGTCCCAGTTCTCGGCATATATTATTTTATACCGCTTACCGGCTATTTCAACATAGTTACCCTCAGTTACATATTCGTTACAATCGCAGAACATGCGCTTTTGACATTCTACTTCCAATCCGTAATTCTTCGAGGCAAGTCCGCCGTTATACGGCTGCACATCCGCCTTAAATGAGCATAGCTCCCTGACTGTCTGTGTCTTGGTATACACGCCTGTTTCTGTGATTTCAAACATCTTAAGCTCCTGTGTGTAAAATCTCTTAAATGGATTGCCTAACATCAGATGGCACACGTCCTTTCCTGCGTATAAACGGCCTGAGCCTGTCATAATACGAGGATAAAAAATTACCGTTGGGATTAGTCTCCGCATATGATACGCTTCTTTCACCCTCGGAAATGCTTTTTACCACCTCCGGCGCTCCGATTTGACCATATCCTTTAGCGCGGTACATATCCGCTGCAATCATCGGAATAAGGCTTTCAAGCTGACGCGGTAATACTTCTATTCGGCAATAGCCGAGTATCATATCAACAGTGTCCTCAATTAAAAATGAGAGTAAACTATCCTGTTCACTCTCATTTATCCCCAGCAGCATTTTCAGCCGTTCTAACGCTTCATCAAGCTTTTCCTGCTCCATTTTTACCGCCCTTCTTAACCGGTGTTTGCATGACCTCCGTATAGCCTGATGATAAATACGCCCTTATCTGCGTTTCATCTGTCAGCATAATTGTATCAGTACCATTTGTCAGCTTCATTATTCACCAGCTCCTGACTTATGCACATAAATAGCCTTTTTCTTGTTATCAAGCACAAACGCGTCATGATATACACGCCCCTCAACAAGCCAGCCGTTAATTCCCGGCGGATTATCATGTATTTTATACTCCGACAGCTTCACCGGAGCTGTTGTCGCAATTTTATTTGTTACAAAAAACTCAACTCCTGCCGGAAGATATGATTTTGGCAGCACAATAACCGGAATACCGTCAATTGTACCCACCTGTCCTTTAAGCGTGATATTCTGCGCAAGGTCTCCCTGCTTTATAAACGCTTCGTCTAGCTTTATCAGCTTATAAAACGCGCTTGACACATAAGCTACCGCTCCAGATGTCGGTACATTATTATCCATAAGCGTAGTTGTTCCATCGAGGAACACGTCATAAGCGTTTGTTTTTGTAATCGCTCCTGTAGCTGTAGTACCCGCGTTAGCGCAAATTTTCGCGAAACGGTACTTGTCAAGCTCCGGCACCACAACCTCACGAAGCTGTCTTTGAAGCGCCATTCCAGACGCATTTGACATCTGCGTATCATTATAATTACCCCTGTCAATCGTAAAGGTAAAACTTCTGTCCTGCGACATGGTAAGCTCCTGCACACTATTCTCCAATTCCTCCGGCTCACCGTACCGGTTAGAACCTGACCTTGCGTAATCGTGCATTGCCGCTGTCGGCACACTGTAGACGTTTACCGTCTTTGTTCCGACAAAATCATAATCCTGATTGACCGCTCCCGCAGACATTGCTTCCTTTGAAAAACGCTCATCAATCTGAGCCGCGTATTTAGACGCAAAATTAATTGCCATAATTAAAATTCCTCCTTATTTCCCAAATCCCGATAAAAACGGGTCTGTTTCTGTTTTTTCTCCTCCTATTTTCGGAGTTTTTCCTTTTGTAAGCTCTGCTACAACACTTTCACGGTATTCTGACAGCATGCCTTCAAGAGACTTAATATTATCCTCCATGCCGTCAGCTCCCATAGCCGTAAGCATCTTCGCAAACCCTACAGGATATTTCTTTTCAGCAAGAATTGTTGTCGCTTCAAATTCAAGCTTTTTACTCTCAAACTCAGCCCGTTCCCGCTCGAATTTTTTCTGTTCTTTTTCCTGCGCTGCCTTTTCACGTTCGGCAGCCGTCATTTTGCTTTCCTTTTCCCATTCCGCTCGCGCTTCCTTTAATTTTTCCTCAAAACTCGCCTGTGACTTAGCATTTGCGGTTTTTAACGCCTCGGTAACACGTCTGTCTGTTTCTGCCTGCAATTCCTCGGCTGTATATGTTTTTGTTTCCGCTTCACCTGCCGCATTGCTCTCCTGTCCCTGTACGTTGCCGTTATCAGTTGCGGTATTTGCCCCTGAATTTTCAGCTCCGTCAGTTACATTTGTGTTTTCCTCCATGTGAAAACCTCCTTAAAATTTTGTATAAAAATAAGACGTATGACCCCACGTCTTAAAGGGAAATACCTGCGTCACCATTCCTTTCCCCTATGTATATTTTGTGCTCATTATCACACTATCACCGCCTTTCATTTTTATGTATACAAAAAGCACGTGAATTTTCACGCGCTTTATTGACAATATTTATTTTTTATGATAGAATGTAGATAAGAGGATAACTTAGGTTATTCTGATACGTTAGGTATGTTCGTTAAACGAACAAGACCGTCTACTTTCCCAGAGTAGGCGGTCACTTTTTTATGCTCTTGATGATTTCCAGAATAGTAAGTAATATTATAAATTCAAAAATTAATTCCATACTTGACACCTCCATTCTATATAAGGTGTCAGAATAACCGCTTACCCTCTTACCGTATCCATATTATAGCATATATTCCCGAATTATGTCAATATATTAAAAGCACGGACGAACCGTGCTTTTAATAATAGTGCCATTTACATTTTTTGCATATATTAATAAAGTCTTTTTTAACTTTATACCTTTCTGGTAATGACGTCAGTTTGATAAAACCGTCTACACAATCTCTATTTTCAATACAATCTATATCCTCTATAATTTCATCTACCAGTGGACAAAATACTTCTGTGACTACTTCCCTCTCATCATATTCCATATTTTTTTAACACCTCCACTATTTGTTGAGTATCACTATCAAATTCTTTATTTGAATAAGATGTTCTTATCTCCTGATTTATTATATTTACATATGACGCACCTTCATATGAATAAAAACGTTCAAATTGCCCTTTCCACACTGTTTTTGAAGCCTTTGCATTACGAATAAATTCTTTAGCCATATCTTCAGTTACATTATGTAAACGCTCTTTGTTTATATGTTCATCATCAAAAGCAAGTTTTGAAACATCAATCTCTTTTGCAGGTATATGGAAACTACCCTGCGGAAACAATTCCCGAAGCTCCTTTACACAATTATAATCATTCTGCGTCGCCTTTGGATTGTTGCCCTTATACCGAAAGAAGCCTTTTAAATCTTCCCACTTCTCTTTTTCATTATACTTCATATTTTGGAACTTGTCAAACGAGCGTCCTACAACCTTAATGCCGAGCCTGTTTTTATATTCTGCAAATTGCAGCTTATCGGCAGTACGGTTACTATTTTTCTTTCTTGCCAAATCAAGAGCAGATTTCTGCTCCGGTGTAAGATTTTTCACCCATTCGCTGTATGTGATGCTGCCGTCAACAAGCTCATTTTTCCCCGTCAGCGGATTTCTCGCTCTACGGCTATTATAATCAATATTCATCGTCGTTGTACAGCGGCATCGCGGATGCATTGTAGGATAATTCACGCCCTCAACCGCTTCGGATAATGGCAGCGCCTTATTATCCCACTGCTGGCATGTCTCACATGTCAGATAGTCCAGTGTGGCAAGATATTTATATTCCTTAACACCTAAATCCTCATATGCTTTCATATCTGCCATAGCGTGTATATGCGCCGTTTCCGTATGTATGAGCGTTGTCGCCTGATATTTGCTTACCTCAAACCGTTCCGACAGCTTACGTGCCGTCTTTGTAAGGCTCTCTCCCGACATCAGCGACTTTGTGACAAGCTCCTGTGCTTCCTGCGCCAGCCTGTCGGTATTATTCCATATTCGCTCTGAAAAACGCTTGCCGTGCCATTTAGCTGTAATAGCTTCATTTATCGCATCATCATTTAATATGCCGAAGTTGATACCAACGTCAAGACCTTTTGCTGTGTCGTCAATATTCCCGTAATAACTTTCACTGTACGCCTTTTTCAGCATAGCCGTCACAAGCTCTGTCTGCTCTGCCGCCATTTTTTTCAGCCTTGCGTATATACTTTGCTTAACCGCGTCATACCGTTCTATTCTGGACGCATACGCCCTTACAGACAAACCGTCACGGTGTATATATTCAAGTATGCTTTTCCGTGCCTTTTCGTCAGGAGCGTTTTCAAGCGCGTATATCAATGCATTCAGATTTTCCTCCTGCTGAGCCTGCGTTAGAAAATATGACGCTGTTTCATTTTCCAGACCGTAACGCCGCCGAAAATTTTCCTTAATTACCGCTATTTCATTATTTATATCGTCCAGAGCTTCATCATATAGCTTTAATACTTCCTCCGCTGTAAACGTCGCTCCCTCCTGTACAGCTATTTCACGAAGCAAAGCGGCCTGTTTCCAGTATTCACTGCTTTTCATACGCTACCTCTTGAATTCCTTTACAATAGCCGCTATAACATCCGGCTGCCTGCCTATAAGCGCAGGGATAAGGTACGGCTGAGCGGCCATTTTGTATGTGCCGAACTCAACATAAGCCGCATATTCTTTATTAGTACCCACCATAGCGGTTATACCGTCCACCTGTCCGTGTATAGACATTCTCAGCTCACCGTGCGGACCGCCCGGACGCGTTTCCTCTGTTGATACAGGACACTCCGCGCGCGCTTCACTTTGTACTATTCTTGCTCCCATAACCAGACCGCGGTGTAATTTTCTTTCAATACCATCACTGTATTTTTTTAATATATTACTCACACTCTCCACGCCTTCTACCTGCATCTGCATCAGTATCCACCTCCCGCGGCTATATCCTCTACTGCCTGTGTCTGCGCCCTGTATTTTTCCGCCTGCTCATTTTTAGCAAGCTCCGCTTCTTCCTTCGCGTCGGATACAAACGATAATTGCTCAAGAAGCGTTTCATTACTCACAAGTCCCTGTAAGTAGCTTATCATCTGCGCGACTTCAAGCTCATTCACCGGCAGATTTCTTGTAAATACAATATCTACTCTATGCACTGGTACATTCCGCATAAGGCTCTTAATACTAAGATAATGATTATACAGCTTAAAACGTTCTTTCAGTGATTTTGAAATATACCTTTCCTTATTTCGTACCTGCTGTTCAAAGCCAAGCAGCTTGTATTTAATCGCGACACCTGAAAGGTTATTGCCAAAGCTCTCGTCAGACAAATCAGGAACACATGAAAATTTATGTATATCAGACTTTATATTATCACTCAGCACCTGAATATCACTCTCTGTCATTACCTTTGATAAATACTGAGCTGCCGCTCCCTCATATCCCATAAGAATACGTTCCTCTCGAAGCTTCCTTGCTTGTTCACTGTCAATATCAATATTCGTTAGAAATAAAAATGCGTCCACAAACTGCTCTTTGTCATTTACACGGTCAGACTGCAATATGTTATACGCGTCTATCAGTGATATAAGCTGCTCAAAATCCCCCTGCATCTCACTGTTATTATGATATTCTATGAGCGGTACTCCTCCAAAATAATGCATGCCCTCATATGTCAGCGTCATATTATACCAGCTATCGGTGTTATTTTCATATGTGAATATCCTATCATCGGTATAAACATTGCACACAACACCGCTGACACTGTCATCTATATTTTTCGTCTTGTAATAATACACGCCAAACAACGGTATACGCACACAGTCATCATTATACACAACAAATGCCTGCATAGGCGAAATCTGCACACTTTTTGGCTTACTATTCTCATCCGCATAAATAAGCTCATACGCGCATCCGTATATGCCGCAATGCTTTACCAGCTCCGAATCAACACTCGCTATATCCTGCTCAAAATATGTGTTTTTTAACGCTTCTATATCATAGCCTTTTGACGCAGCGTAAGTCACAGGAACACTAATAAGATATGACGCGGTCATGTCTGTTATATACTTAGCGTAATTATGTACTACTTTATTATTTGCCGCGCTGTCGCTGGAGCGTCTGCGCTGAAATATATCATGCTCTCCGCTGTAATATCTGCGTAATTTTTCATACCGTTCTAAACTGCTATTATGCTTTAATATCAGTTTATAAAGCAAATCCGGCGTTATTCCTTCGCTTATAAGCTTTTCATCTAATATCATAATCCTAAATCCTTTCTGTTTATTATTCTTGCTTTTCTGTTACTTATTTCATCCTCCATCGCATAACGCACCGCGTCAATGCTATGATTATTTTTATCCGGATAACCGTCTTTAAATCCGTCGTTTCCGTCAGGCTCCAATTCATAATTATAGAATTCCTCCGCCGTTTTTGGACAGCGGATATTGTCTATTATAATTTCATTCAGCGATTGCAGAAATTTAATACCGTATTCTATACTGTCAGGCCCTTTCTTTGCGCCGCGCACACGAAATCCGAGCTGTCTGAAATCATTTATGCTTTTCGGTTCAGCGCTGTCGCATATAATGTACTGGCTGTATTGTCCGCGTTCATTTATAAGCTCTGCGGCTCTGGCGTTTGACAGTCCGACCTTATATATTTCATCAAAAATATACAGACGCTTATGCTTGCTGTCATAATGAGAGACGACATACACAAACGGGTCAGCCGCAAAACCAAAGTCAATGCCGCGCTTAATTTTATCAAACGCGTTGATTTCCTCGTCAGATACGCTTTTCAGCTTTACATTCGCGAATACTGTCCCGCCTGTACCTGTAACCTTGCCAAGATACTCATGAGCATATGCTTCCGCGTTGCTCTTCTTTAAATACTCCGCTTCACGGAAAAAATTATCTCCAAGCCAGTCACGCGGAACATCAAGATATGTACTGTGGTGCACACATCGGTTACCCTGTTTTTTCAATATCTCTGTATTAACCCAGTTACGCTGTGACTTCGGCGGATTATATGAATAAAACACATCGAATTTTATCCCTCCCCGCATAAGCGACTGATTTATCGTTCGTATTTCCTCCATACCGTTAAATTCAGCTGCTTCCTCATACCAGATATATCGGATATAACCTTTGCTCACTTTTGTTGATTTCAGCTTAGCCGGCTTATCCGCACCTCGAAATAATATCCGCTGTCCTGTAGGAATATAAATTAATTCCAAAGGACTCAGCTTCTGTTTCCATAAATGAGATACCCCCAGCCTGTCAATCGCCCATACAAGCTGTTCATATACGCTGTCTTTAAGATATAGTCCGACCTTGCGTATTATGACAGAGTTAGCGTCACTATGCCGCATCATGCCGAGGATAATTTCAACGCTGATAAATGATGATTTTGTTGAACCTCTTCCGCCCTTTAGCCAGTAATGCGTGTAAATTCCATCTTCTATATCATAATGCAGGTTATAAAAAGAAGGAGCGATTATATCAGTCAGTCTCGGCACCGCTATCACTCCTCGGTATGTCGTTTATTATTGTAACAGCTTCATTTCCTGAAATATTTATATTTTTATCATGCTCATATCCTGCTCGGTCAAGTATATCCTTCGATACCATATATCGAACCATTTCACTTTTTGCGGATAATAAACTTATTTGTGTTCGCAATGCTTTTGCGGCAAGCGACCTAATGCTTGTCCTTATTCTTGTTTCAAGCTCTGATATAAATTCCTCGTTTTTTTTCCAGTTACAGAGCGTCTGTTCCGTTATTTTAATATCCCGCGCGACTTCTTTCTGCGACAGTGTACCTAAGGCCATTAATTCAATACATTTCTTCTGCTTAGCCGATAACATTCCAATCACCTCCAAGATTAAAATTTTTTAAAACAAAAACAGACATCTGTAAGATGTCTGCTCAATATTCTTCTAATACCTCGACGCCCGCCTTTTATATGAGATATTCCCCTTCGCCTTTTCCTACGGCGATACTCCGCTTATGCTTTATACACAATCTCTATTTTAAATTATAACATATATTTTTCGGCATTTTCGGCATATTGTAACTTTTCTTCAAATATTTATTATGTTTTCTTCTGGGATAACTCTCATCATGATGTCCCATCTTAAACGCAATCCACTGCCATGAAGGTCTAACCTTGCCGTCCATATACCGATATGTAAATATCCTCCGTGTAATGCTGTCAGGAATATTATGTATAAACGTCTCAATATCCTGCTTCTGTTTCTCCAGCTTGCGGATAAGCGCCATATACCGCTTATTATCATCTGTTTCTACAACACCACTCACAGACATCGCATGCTTTACATACGGAAATTCACTGTCCGAGCCTGTAACAGTACCATATACTGTGTTTTTGTTAAGCCTGTCACGTATCTCATCAATCTCCGCCACGATAGAGCGGTACTGCTCAAGCTCTTCCTTTGTCAATCCTTAATCCTCCCTGTCTGTTATGTACTCACGTATTATCCGGCATATCGTTTCATACGACACGTCAATATTCTCAAAATTGTATATCTGC
>CAJUFV010000200.1 GCA_910585795.1 uncultured Clostridia bacterium
ATATTTTTCCAAAAAATACTTGACAACACATATGAATTTATGGTATTATATTGTGCGTAGCTTAAATAAGCTTATGCGCTCGTAGCTCAGTTGGATAGAGCGTTCGGCTACGAACCGAAAGGTCGGGGGTTCGAATCCCTCCGGGCGTACCACAAAAAAACCGCTTAAGCTCTGCGTTTGGGCGGTTTTTTTGTGGTTTAATATTATCTTATTTCCAGTTTTGACCGTTATTTGTCCGCTATGAGGTTAAATTCATACTATTTCAGAGCGGTTAAAAGTGTTTTAGAGCATAACCGCCCTATCCATTTGCTGTGTTCTTACGTCAAAGCTGTAAGAGGACATTACAGCCCTGTCGTTTTGCTAGTACGCCTTGCGTAATTCCAGTGACATAGCTATTTCTTTGTCAGTTCCTGATACATTTTCATCAATTCGGCAACGCATTGGCTTTCTGTCATTGTTTTTACGTCAAAGCCGTATGCCTGCATAACGGCTCTGTCATTCGCCTGATGTGCCGTGCATAATTCAGGGGGCATTGTTAATTCATCATACAAGTCCGCTAAAGAGCTGTCGGGATATAACGCTCTCGCGTCGAGTATCGCCTGCGCTGTCTGCTCAATCTTTCGTTTCTGCTCCTCCGTTGGATTGCACCATGGAAAACTATTATATACAACACCAGCGGAATATCTGTAATCACTTTTGAGTCGTCCTCCAAAAGCCCTCATCCAAGCCATATGAACATTTGATGTTAAAATTCCAAAATGATATATTTCCGCGTTAAAAATATTAAATAAACCATTTCCCGGTATCATTCCATTGCTGATAAACCCTATTGGAATATATCGCCTATTTTGAGATGATGTTTGTGGTATAGCTATGTATGGAACATCTTTAAATTGCTTGCAAGGTCTAAATAAATGAGGCACATCTTTTAATTTAAAAGCGTCTCCTGTGGGCGTGGCGTTATATCTCCACTGCTGACAATCCAAAACTCGCTTTTTTATCATTGGCAATTTTCTTAATTCATTAGGCTTTATATCTACCAACCATAAACAATATCTCGGTATATTATTTATAAATTCAACGCCCATTGAATACGGTCTAATCCACTTTTCAGCTTCAGGCTCATTTTTAACAAGATACTCTTTTTCGTTTTCGTCTAAAATTAAGTATCCATTATCTGTCGCTTGAAAGCCTTTTGATATTTCAGGACAACTGCACAAAGTGTTTTTTCGGCTTTCCACAAAAACAATCGGAGCGTCAATCAGATACGGACTTATATTTTTAACAACCTGCATACGGTCATTGTCATACAGCTGTTTTTCCGCTTTTCCGCATTGCGAAAAGCCGACAATAACGCAATGCACCGCCGCTTTTTCGCTTGCCTCACTGCTCCATTTAAAGGTACGGTGTGCAAAATCAATTTGTATGTTAAACCTGTCATACAGCGGTTTCCACACGCTTGCCACCTGCTCTCCCTGCGTAATGGAATTTGTTGATACAAAAGCAGTATGTATATCAGTATTTTGAGTAAGCTCCGACGCTTTAAAGTACCAGCCGGCGACATAATCAATTTTACCGGCTGTCTTGTACGGCTTGCCCTTTTCATCAACATAGATTGACAGCATATCCGCTTTTTGCTCCTTGCTTTGTAAAGAATAGCCCACAAAAGGCGGATTTCCCATTATGTAATTCAATTCATATTTCGGCACCACCTCATTCCAGTCAAGCCTTAAAGCGTTTCCCTCGGCAATATTGGCGTAGCTTTTCAGCGGTAAAAAGTCAAGGTTAGTATGCACTATATTTTCTGTTTCTTTCATCATTTGGCTTTCCGCTATCCATAAAGCCGTTTTCGCTACCGTCACCGCAAAATCGTTAAGCTCTATTCCATAAAACTGGCCGATTGATACCTTGATTATTTCATCGTCAAGCGTTATCTGATTTGTTTTTGCCCTTAATACCTCATTCTCCAGTCTGCGCAATGAAATATATGTCTCTGTCAAAAAATTTCCGCTTCCGCAGGCAGGGTCAAGAAATTTCAGCTTTGATATTTTGTCGGTAAAAGCTTCAAGACTGTTGTTACGTGTTTTCAGCGCTTGTATTTCAAGTATTTCCGCAAGCTCCGTCTTTAAATCGTTCAGAAATAACGGGTCAATAACCTTGTGTATGTTTTCAATGCTGGTGTAGTGCATTCCGCCCGCACGTCTTGTTTCGGGGTTTAACGTGCTTTCAAACACCGCGCCGAATATCGTCGGTGATATTCCGCTCCAGTCAAAGTCCTCGCTCGCCTTGCGTAAAAGCAAGTCCTTTAATTCCTCCGTAAACGGCGGTATCTCTATTTCCTCGTCGGCGAATAATCCGCCGTTCACATACGGAAATTCGGCTAAAATCGGATTGTCCAACGCTAAATATTTGTCCCTCTTTTCTTCGGGAGTGTCAAGTATTTTAAATAGCTTGATTAACGCTTCACGAATACCATTTACAGGAATATCCTTTAAATAGTCGTGGAATAACATATGCTTTCCGAAAATATCTGCGTCCTCGGCGTACAGACAGAACACAAGACGGACGCAAAGTGCGTTTAGGCTTTTCAGTGAATTTTCGTCAGGCGATATGTATTGTTCAAGCAGTTTATCATACAGTATACCTACAATGCTTCCGGCCTGTATGGATATTTCCATTTCCTGCTTTAAAAGCTCGCTTTCCGTGTCAACAAGAAATTTCAGCCGGTAATATTCCTTCGGCAGGTTTTCAAGCAGTACGCAGTCAGGCTCGCCCGTCGGGTTCTCCATGTCATAGATTAAAAATTCATGAAAATTACAAGTGATTATCCACCTCGGACGCTCCGAATACGGAAGCTCCGCGCTGTATCGCTTCGCCTGCTGAAACGGGCTTAAAAATGTCCCGTCCGATTGCTTGATTGCTTTCCTCAGGTCCTTGTCCTTGCTTTTCTGCTCAATTAAAACATGAGTCGCAGGGATATAGCCGTCAATAAAGCTGGTGTGGTCAAGCATAACCTTGTCCTCAAATGAGATGAATTTTTCGGGTTCTGTCACTCCAAGTACCCTTAATAAAGACAGCCAGAACGGCTGACTTTCGCCCTTTTCATATCCTCTGTCTTTCCAATATTCCGCAAATTCCTTAGCGGCTCTTTTTTGTTCCGTATCTTTCATAGCTTTTTCTCCGTTTTGTTTTTATAATTGCTTTTAATTATACCATGAAGCAAAAATGTTTGCTTGCAAGGACATTTTTGCGAAGCCGTCAATATAGCAAGGCACGCGATAGCGTGAGGGGGCGAAGCCCAAAGG
>CAJUFV010000201.1 GCA_910585795.1 uncultured Clostridia bacterium
AGATAGAATTAATGTCCTTGCAAAGAAAGCTAAAACGGTCGGTTTAACTGATGAGGAAATCGCTGAACGCGATGTGCTGCGCAGGGAATATCTTGATGCCATCCGTCAGAATTTCAAACAGACGCTTGACAGTATTGAAATAATAGATAAAGGAGAATAAAAAAATGTCACTTCAAATTCCCGAAAAATATAGTTCAAACCTGAATGGACGCGAAACCGAGAAAGCAATAAAATTTATTAAGGATACATTTCAGCATGAAATTATTGCCGCGCTGAATCTTCAAAGAATTTCCGCGCCGCTTTTTGTACGTCCGGAAACAGGTCTTAATGATAATCTTAACGGCGTTGAGCGTCCCGTGAGCTTTGACGCGCCGTGTATAGGAGGAGCGGAGCTTGAGATTGTTCATTCGCTCGCAAAATGGAAGAGAATGACTTTGGGCAGATATGGCTTTGAGCCGGGCGAGGGGCTTTATACCGATATGAACGCAATCAGACGTGATGAGGAAGTTGATAATCTCCACTCAATGTATGTTGACCAGTGGGACTGGGAGGCTGTTATTAATAAGTCTGATAGAAATATAGAAACACTCAAAAGCTATGTAAATAATATTTATAAGGCTATGAAATCTACTCAAAGCAGGGTTTGTCAGAAATATGCGGATATTAAGAATAATTTTCCGGAGGAAATAACATTTATAACAACTCAAGAGCTTGAGGATATGTATCCTGAGCTTGAGCCAAAGGAAAGAGAAAACAGACTGCTTCGCGAGAAAAAAGCCGTATTTCTTATGCAGATAGGAAAGGAACTTAAATCCGGGAGTAAGCATGACGGCAGAGCGCCTGATTATGATGACTGGGAGCTAAATGGTGATATACTTGTTTATTATCCGATTTTGGATATAGCATATGAGCTGTCCAGCATGGGGATAAGAGTTGATGAAGATTCATTGCTTGCACAGATAAAAATAGCAGACTGTTCGGACAGACTGGAGCTTGAATTTCATAAAAAGCTTCTGAATAAGGAGCTTCCGTATACAATCGGCGGCGGTATAGGACAGTCGAGATTGTGTATGTTTATGCTCGGAAAGGCGCATATAGGTGAGGTACAGGCTTCTGTATGGCCTGATGATATGCGTAAAATATGCGCTGAAAACGGAATGAGATTACTTTAATTGAAAGGATAACTATTTATAACGATGAAAACAGTGATAAAAAGTCTGTACAGAGATACAGAAACATATGGAGAAAAAAGAATATCGGTATCAGGATGGATAAGGAACATAAGAATTTCAAAAAGCTTTGGTTTTATTGAGCTTAATGACGGGTCATTTTTTAAAAATCTTCAGATAGTAATAGAAGCTGATAAGCTTGATAATTTTACGGAATTGTCAAAGCTGAATATAGGTTCCTCAGTTACAGCTGAGGGGATTTTGGAGCTTACGCCTGAGGCGAAGCAGCCGTTTGAGCTGAAAGCTGAAAGTGTCAGTATTGACGGAGCTTCAACACCTGATTATCCGCTTCAGAAAAAAAGACACAGCTTTGAGTATCTGCGTACAATCGCGCATCTTCGACCGCGCACAAACGCGTTTTCCGCAGTATTTCGCATACGCTCTATGATAGCGTTTGCAATACATCAGTTTTTTCAGCAGAAAGGCTTTGTATATGTGCATACGCCGATTATTACCGCGAGTGACTGTGAAGGCGCCGGCGAAATGTTTCAGGTTACAACAATGGACATAAACGATATTCCGAAAAATGATGACGGAAGTATTGATTATTCAAAGGATTTTTTTGGTAAGCAGGCTAATCTTACAGTTAGCGGACAGCTTAACGGTGAAACTTATTGTATGGCGTTTCGTAATATATATACCTTTGGACCAACATTCCGCGCGGAAAATTCCAATACAACGCGTCATGCGGCGGAATTCTGGATGATTGAGCCTGAAATAGCATTTGCTGACCTTAATGATGATATGGATTTGGCAGAGGAAATGCTGAAATATATAATTAATTACTGTCTTGAAAATGCTCCTGAGGAGATGGAATTCTTTAATCAGTTTGTTGATAAGGGACTGCTTGACAGATTGAACAATGTAGTTTCCAATGATTTTGCTCGCATAACCTATACAGAGGCGATTGATATTCTAAAAAAGCATAATTCTGAATTTGATTATCAGGTTGAATGGGGCTGTGATATTCAGACAGAGCATGAAAGGTACCTTACGGAGGTTATATACAAAAAACCTGTTATGGTGACGGATTATCCGAAGGATATAAAGGCGTTTTATATGAAGCTTAATCCTGACGGAAAGACAGTTGCCGCAGTGGATGTGCTTGTGCCGGGCGTTGGTGAAATTATAGGCGGCAGTCAGCGCGAGGAGGATTATGATATGCTTGTCAGCCGTATGAAGGAGCTTGGACTTAATGAAGAGGATTACTCGTGGTATCTTGATTTAAGAAAATACGGCACAGCGAAGCATGCTGGTTTTGGTCTTGGCTTTGAACGCGCCGTTATGTATATCACAGGCATGTCAAATATACGAGATGTGCTTCCGTTTCCAAGAACAGTCGGTACGGCTGAATTTTAAAAATTACGGACTGCTGCGGTTTGCAGTAGTCCTTTCTGTATTTTGGTTATTCGTCTTATCGGCCCGCGGATAAGGCATGTATAATTTTAAATTATAATCGACGGGCGGAAAGGTTATGGAATCTGTTATGAGTTTTCTTTATATATTATTGGGAGTTATTATAATTTTTGTTGTGTTTAAATTTGTCAGCGTATGGGCCGGACTGGCTATTCTGGCTGTGCTTGTATTATATGGTATTTACCGTTTTATTCCGTCTTATTATGAGATGAAGGGTAATCAGGCGTATGCCTCCGGTGATGAGGAGGCATGCCGTCAATGGTATAAGAAGGCGTATGATACAGGCAGAACGAAGGTACAGATGAAAACGTCCTACGCGTATATTTTACTGAGAACAGGTTATGCTGATGAAGCGGAAAAAATTCTTGACCCGATAATCAGAGTGAAGGGACTTGCTCCTGAGAAGAAAAATCTTGCTAAGCAGCAGAGATGTATGGTATATTACAAACAGGGAAGAATAGACGAAGCTCTGGAAGAGGCTATGGAGCTTTACGAGGCGGAATACAGAACAACGAACCTATATGGTATGATAGGATATTTTAAGCTGATAAGCGACGCTCCTTTGGAGGAAACAACGGCTTTCTGCGAGGAGGCATATGAATATAACAGTGACAGCAGAGATATTTTAGATAATCTTTCAATTTGTTATTACAGAAGTGGCAGATATGAGAATGCGGAGCGTATTTCTAACGAGCTTTTAAAGGAAAACAGCGATTTTGTGGAAGGCTGTTATCACGGCGCGCAGATTGCATTGAAGCTGGGAAAAATAGATAAAGCAAGGGAATGTCTGGAGAAACTTGCTGAATGCAGGCGTTCGATGATGACTACTGTAACAGAGGAAGAAATTGAAAAACTAAGACGAGAGGTAGATGGTAATGGCAAAAACTCCGCTTCCTGACAGAATGCGTCCGCATACTCTTGATGATGTGGTAGGACAGAAGCATCTTATAGGCGAAGGAAAAATTCTCAGAAGGATAATTGATAATAATGAAATACCTAATATGATATTCTATGGTCCGAGTGGCGTCGGAAAAACTACTGTAGCTAATATAATTGCCGGCAGGACAGGAAGGACACTGCACAGGCTGAATGCTACTACCGCATCTGTATCGGATATAAAAAATATTGTTTCTACGCTTGACAGCTTTCTGGCCATGGACGGTGTGCTGTTATACCTGGATGAGATTCAGCATTTTAATAAGAAACAACAGCAGTCCTTGCTGGAATTTATGGAGAACGGAAAAATAACTCTTATTGCCAGTACCACAGAAAATCCGTATTTTTATGTGTATAATGCTGTTTTGTCAAGAAGTGTTGTTTTTGAATTTAAAAGTGTTGAGGCTGAGGAAATAGAGAAAGCTCTTGAAAGAGCAGTTGAAATGCTCGGAAAAGAGGATTATTCGGGATTTAATCTTGATATCTCGCGGGACGCCTTGTATCATATGGCGCAGACCTGCGGCGGAGACGTCAGGAAAGCGTTGAATTCACTTGAATTAACATTGCTTGCCTCAAATGCTGATAAAGAAAGAAAAATAAGCATAACTCTTGAGGACGCGGTACAGGCTACACAAAGAAAAGCCCTGCGCTATGACCGTGACGGTGACAGCCATTATGATATATTGAGCGCTTTTCAAAAGTCGATAAGAGGTTCTGACCCTGATGCGTCTGTACATTATCTTGCCCGACTGATATCGGCAGGAGATTTGCAGAGTATTTGCCGCAGACTGCTTGTAATAGCGGCGGAGGATATAGGTCTTGCGTATCCGCAGGCGCTTCCTATAGTAAAAGCCTGTGTGGACAGCGCTTTGCAGTTAGGCTTGCCGGAGGCTAGGATTACGCTTGCAGAAGCGGTACTTTTACTTGCTGCCGCGCCAAAATCTAATAGCGCCGCGGAAGCGATATTTTCAGCCATGGCAGATATAGAGAATAAAGATACGGGAGATGTTCCCACGCATTTAAAGGATTCGCATTACAGCGGAGCATCAACATTAGGACACGGAACGGAATACAAATATCCCCATACATACCCGAATCATTATATTGAACAGCAATATTTACCGGATAATATCAGACACACTAAATATTATGAATTTGGGGATAATAAGACTGAGCAGGCCGCTAGGATATATTGGGATAAGATAAGAAAGAAACAGAAAGGGAATGATTAGCAATGAAGGACGGATTTGTACGCTGCGCCAGCGCAACGATAGATATAAGGGTTGCTGATACGGAGTATAATACAGAAAATATCATAAGCGTTATAAAAGAAGCGGTCAAGAATAAGGTGAAGCTTATTGTGCTGCCGGAGCTTTGTATAACAGGCTATACATGCGGTGATTTGTTTTTGCAGAAAGTTCTTTTAGACAGTGCGGAACAAAGCCTTATAAGAATAGTAAATGATACAAAAAGCCTTGATATAACGGCTGTAATCGGATTGCCTTATGTGGTAAATCAAAAGCTTTATAACTGTGCCGCTGTAATAAACGGCGGACATATAAAAGGAATTATTCCTAAGATGAATATTCCTAATCATTCGGAATTTTATGAGACAAGACATTTTGCGCAGGGGAAAAGAGAGGTACAGTATATAGATATAAATGGAGAAAGTGTGCCCTTCGGCGCGAATATTCTGTTTAAAACAAAAGCGTGCGCGGATTTTGTTTTTGCGGTTGAAATATGCGAGGATTTATGGACGGTTTTGCCGCCTTCGGTATCGCACGCAACTGCCGGCGCGACAGTTATAGCTAACTTGTCTGCAAGCAATGAGGTTATAGCAAAGGATGAATACCGCGAAATGCTTGTCAGAAGCCAGTCCGCGAAACTTTACTGCGGATATATATATAGCAGCGCGGGATATGGTGAAAGCACAACTGACCTTGTCTTTTCAGGAGATAATATGATTGCGGAGAACGGAACAATTCTTGCGAGAAGCCGCCGATTTACAAATGAATGTGTATATACTGAGCTTGATTTGGAAAGACTTGTAGGTGAGAGAAAAAAGAGTAATACTTATCATATTACAGGAACTGAAAATTATGTTAATGTACTGCTGGATATGAAAGCGGAAGATACTGAAATTACACGTCATGTAGAAAAACAGCCATTTGTACCTTCTGACAATAAGAAGCGTGAAAAGAGAAGCGAGGAAATATTATCTATTCAATCTATGGGACTAAAAAAACGTCTTGAGCATACACGTTCAAAGGTCGCTGTGATAGGTGTCAGCGGTGGGCTGGATTCAACGCTGGCTTTGCTTGTCGCGGTACGTGCTTTTGACAGTATCGGGAAGGATAGAAAGGACATAATTGCCGTGACAATGCCTTGCTTCGGCACAACAGACAGAACCTATACAAACGCTGTCAATTTTGCGAAGTCACTTGGAGTGACGCTCAGGGAGATAAATATAAAAGATGCTGTAATACAGCATTTTCGTGATATTGACCATAATCCGGATGATTATGATGTGACATATGAAAATTCACAGGCTCGCGCGCGTACAATGATTCTTATGGATGTTGCGAATCAGTGTGGCGGTATGGTAATTGGAACGGGAGATATGTCTGAGCTGGCTTTAGGGTGGGCTACGTATAACGGAGACCATATGTCCATGTATGGAGTGAATGCAGGGGTGCCGAAAACGCTGATACGTTATTTGGTAGATTATGAAGCCCACAGAACAAACAGTGATGAGCTGAAAAAGACGCTGAAGGATATTCTTGATACTCCTGTAAGTCCTGAGCTTCTTCCGCCTAAGGACGGACAAATTTCACAGAAAACAGAACATATTGTAGGTCCTTATGAACTGCATGATTTTTTCTTGTATCATATGATGCGTTTTGGGTCGGCGCCGAAAAAAATATTAAGGCTTGCGGCAATTGCGTTTAGAAGTGAATATGACAGAACGGTTATCCTGGAATGGATGAAAGTGTTTTACAGAAGATTTTTTACACAGCAGTTTAAACGTTCATGTCTGCCGGATGGCCCTAAGGTCGGAAGTGTTGCTCTATCTCCAAGAGGCGACTGGCGTATGCCGTCTGACGCCTCATCACAAATTTGGGCGAAAGAGCTTGAAACTCTTTAAATAAGCCCTGTACGGGGTGATTAGATGTCAAGAGGTAAAATATGCCTCATTTTATCAGCTTTTTTATATGGACTCGCGCCGATATTCGCGAAATTCGCGTATGCGGCTGGTGTAAACGGAATAACGCTTACGTTTCTGCGTACAGCGCTTATGCTGCCGGTGATGTCAGTATTGATGATAGTAAGAGGACAGTCGTTTTATCTCAATAAAAAAGAACTGATAAATATAATTGCGCTTGGAGTTGTCGGCGGAACGCTGTCTATGATTTCGCTGTACGCGTCGTATGAATATATTTCAACAGGACTGGCGACAACACTGCATTTTATATATCCGCTTATAATTGTTGTTGTTTCCGCGCTTATATACAGGGAAAAGATAAAGGGAGCAAAGCTTCTTGCCGTTATGCTTGTAACGGTAGGAGTATTTATGTTTATAGACCTTAACAGCCGAGCAGATAAAGCCGGAGTGATTCTGGCTGTTTTATCTGGAGTGTTTTATAGTTTTTATGTTATATATATGGCTCATTCGGGAATAGACCGTATGGATTATGTAAAATTGACCTTTTATATGATGATTATTATGAGTGCCGGAACACTTTTGTTTGGCGTACTGGCAGGCGGGTTGGATTTTAAGCCTATTGATAAAATGGGGTGGGTCTTTTCTGCAATAGTATCAATACTCATTTCTTTGGGAGCCTTACCTATGTTTCAGGCCGGAGTGCGGTATGAAGGCGCTTCAACAGCGGGTATAATATCTGCCTTTGAGCCGATAACAACAATAATTCTGGGGGCGGTATTTCTTGGAGAGACAATGGGTATAGTGCAGTATATTGGCGGAGCGGTAATAATACTTGGAGTTGTGCTTGCTGAAAAATATGGATGAATATATTGTAATGGATATAAAAATACCTTTTAAGATATAATGGCTATATCTTAAAAGGTATTTTTGCTGTATGATATGGCATGCCTGCCATTATGGCCATACTTGTGTTTAGCGTATCATTTCGTCCTGATGTCCGGTAGCCTTATGTGATTGTATAACGCTTTCAATCTCTTCAATACTGCTTGCGGACATGTCGCCGAGTACAGTATTCTTTACGGCTGAAAGGGCATTGCCTATTTCGATAGCCTTTTCAGGGGTGCCGTATTTTATAAGCCCGTACAGAACTCCGGCAAGATACGCGTCGCCTGAGCCTATTCTATCTATAACTTCTATATTATTATATGGTTTTTCCTCATAGAACTGACCGTTCATATATATTTTTGAATTAAAATTGTGACGGGTAGGGCTAACTGCTTCACGTCTTGTTGTCGCAATAAGTGTGCATCCGTAATCGTTTGCGTAGCCTTGCATAATTTCTTCAAGAGTACCTTTTCTCTGCAGCATTCTTCTGGAGGTCTCTTCTGAAACAAATAAGAAATCTACGTAAGGAAATATTGATTCAACAACTTTTTTTGCTTCTTCCTCGCTCCAAAGCGCCGCGCGGTAATTTACATCAAATGAAATATAAGCTCCCGCTTCTTTGAATTTTCTGATGAGTGTCAGTGTTGTTTCTTTAAGAACCGGAGAAAGAGCCATAGTAATGCTTGACACATGGAATATTTTAGTTTTTCCGTATATATCGTCAGGAAGGTCTGAAACGGACAGAGAACACATGCTTGAGTTTGCCCTGTCATATATGACAGATGATTTTCTCGGGTATGCGCCGCTCTCGTAATAATAAAGTCCCAGACGCTTCTGAGGGGAATGGTCGTAGATTATGTAATCATCCGACACATTTCCATAACGTATTTTATTGCGGATAAAATGTCCCATCTTATTTTTTGGAAGCTTTGTAATAATGGCTGAACGCACACCGAGCATGGCGGCTCCGGATACAACGTTGAGCTCACTGCCGCCCGCGTTTTTATCAAAGGTTTCGCTTTGCGAAATTTTTTCCTTGTCAGGCGGGGAAAGTCTCAGCATTACTTCTCCCAGACCTACAATATCATAATCGGTATTGTTTTTAAACTGCATAAAATTATTCCTCCGTTCATGTATAATTTGTTATATAGCTTAATTATACAATAGAACATAGCGGCTAGTCAATATTCATTGTAAAATTTATATAAATGAATTACTGATACATTATTTTACCGCAGGCGATTTTCGTTCCTGAGCCGCCGCTTGGCTGAGTTGTGAAATCATCAGGATTGCTGTGTATTATAATTACTCTGCCGGCAACATCCTTTAATTCAAATCTATCTGTAAATACCGACATATACGCGTATCCGTTGCTGCCAAACAACGGAGGCAAATCTCCGGCATGGTATGGATGTGGACAGTTGTGAGGGTTAAAGTGTCCTTTAGCATTTGCAAACGGGTCTTTTTCGTTGCCGCCGCATTCTGTGCCCTCATGAATATGAAAGCCAAATACGCCTCCGCCGCATTTGTCAGAATTGACAGGCAAGCCCGCTATCTCTGCGGTTATAAGCACACCGTTTTTCATTTGCTTGAATATTACGTTCCCGTGTATGTCGGGATATTGTTTGCTGCCTTTGATGATGGCTTTTGCAAAAATATTTTGCTGAACATAGTTATTTCTTTTTTTCTTTATATACATAACATAACACCTCCTGTGTATTATGTTATGCTTTTAGCACCGGAAATGGTATTGCTTATATTTATATAAATAATACAGAGGTACATTTTAATAATGTACCTCTGCGGTGTATAAAATCTTGTTAGTTGGATTATGTTCTGTGATTATCTAAAATTCAGGCTCATTATTCCAAACGGCGCGCTGTATTGAAGCATTCTGTTTTGAATTTGCGTTTTTCTGTCACCCTCAGCGATTGACGGCTGATAGTCGTTATATTCATCATGTCCGGAAATTGTGGCTGGAATAAGAACCATATTGTCATCTTCCTGCATAACGCCATCAACAAAGGTGAATACCTGTCTGTATATTATAGTATCTTTATCGGCAGGATTATTGTTTCCTCCGAAGCAGAAATTACCCAGACTGTACGCGATATATTTGCCGTTATATTTTTCAATACCCTGTAAAACATGAGGATGTGTGCCTATTACAAGGTCTGCGCCGGCGTCTATCGCTTTGTGGGCAAGCGCCCGCTGTTCATTGTTCGCCTCATTTTCTTTTTCAATTCCCCAGTGTATGCTTACTATAACAAGCTGAGCGCCAAGGTTTTTAACGGTGCCGATTGCTTTGTCAAGCTTTTGCGCCTCTTCTTCATTTAAAGCGTCTATACCTACAAGCCCAACGGAAATGCCGTTTACATCTCTCATTGCCGTATTTGTTCCTATGAAATTTGATATACCGGCTTCATTCAGGTATTTTATTGTGTCAGTAAGACTTTCATCACCGTAGTCTGCGCTGTGGTTGTTTGCTAAATTAGCGGCTTCAACACTGGAGCTGGTAAGTATCTGTACATATTCAGGCTTGCCTCTGAACGCAAAGGTTTTGTCCTGTCTGGAGCCTCTGTTTGAGAGCGTGCCTTCAAAATTTACGATAGTGAGGTCATCCTCGTTAAAAATAGGAGCGACATTTTTGAAAAAATATGAATAGTCGCCGTTTTGCGCCGCCGCGTATTCCGCGAAGCTGCCGTCACTTGGGGCGTTTACATCGGTGGCAAAGGTGCAGTCACCTACAGCTGTAATAGAAACTGTTGAAACAGACGGAGTATATTCTGCTTCCGCTCTTTTATGCTCAGCTGCTCTGCCGTAAATCCATAATCCTGCTGCGGCTGTAAATAATACTATGGCCGCAAAAAATACTAATTTTCTTATACTCATTAAAAATTCTCCCGCAAAAATTAAAATTATTAACATAATTTTATTCTAATACAACAATTTTGTCAATATCATTTTACAATTTCTTATCATTGCTTGACTAATTCTCATCATAGTAATAAAATGGTAGTATAAATATATAAAGGAGGGTTATTCATATGAATAATTTGGAAACAATCGCGCCGGTAGCTGTATTTATATGCGCTGTTATCGCGCTTGTATTTTCGCTTATTAATTTTTACAGCGTGAAGCAAAAGCCAGAGGGAACAGATACAATGAAGGCTATTGGCAAAAAAATCCGTAAAGGCGCTATGGCTTATCTGAAACGTCAGTATAAGACGGTGGGCATATTTTTTGCGATTATGTTCATTATATTGCTTGTGCTGTCGTTTACCGGTTTCCTTACGCCTTTTGTACCGTTCGCGTTCCTGACCGGAGGATTTTTCTCAGGACTTTCAGGCTTTGTCGGTATGAAAATAGCTACATATGCAAATACCAGAACCGCAAACGGAGCGCAGCAGGGACTTAATAAGGGTCTTAAAATTGCGTTTGCGTCAGGCTCGGTTATGGGACTTACGGTTGTAGGTCTTGGACTTCTGGATATAAGTCTGTGGTTTATGATTCTGAAATTTATTTTTAAGCTTGGCGTAGACGATATTATGGCTGCTATGCTTACCTTTGGTATGGGCGCAAGCTCAATGGCTCTGTTCGCGCGTGTTGGCGGCGGCATATTTACAAAAGCGGCTGACGTCGGAGCTGATCTTGTTGGTAAGGTTGAAGCCGGTATTCCTGAGGATGACCCAAGAAATCCGGCATGTATTGCGGATAATGTAGGTGATAATGTAGGTGATGTTGCCGGTATGGGCGCTGATCTATATGAGTCATATGTAGGCTCCATTATATCCTGCGGCGCTCTTGCGGCAGCAGCAGGTCTGGGCTTTAACGGTGTGCTTGTACCAATGCTTATTGCCGCAATCGGCATCATCGCTTCTATTATAGGAACGTTTTTTGTTTCAACAAAAGAGGGCGCTGATCAGAAATCACTTCTAGGCTCACTAAGACGCGGAACATATATAAGCTCAATTCTGTCGGCAATTGGCGCGGCAGTGCTTATATTTACGCTTCTTCCTGAAAACTCAAATGTATTCTGGGCTGTTATATCCGGACTTGTTGCTGGTGTGCTTATCGGCTTCTTTACTGAGTATTATACGTCTGATTCATATAAACCGACAAAAAAGCTTTCAGCTTCGTCTGAAACAGGCTCGGCTACTATTATTATTGACGGAATTGCTCTTGGTATGTCATCAACAGCTATTCCTGTAATTATTATTGGTATTTCAATTATTGTCAGCTTCTTTACGGCAGGAGGCGGTATAGGCCCTGACGGGTTTGCAAGAGGTCTTTACGGTGTGGGACTCTCAGCGGTAGGTATGCTTTCAACACTTGGTATTACGCTCGCGACAGACGCTTACGGCCCTGTTGCCGATAATGCCGGAGGTATTGCGGAGATGTCTGGTCTTCCTGAGGTGGTTCGTGAACGAACTGACGCGCTTGATTCGCTTGGTAATACAACCGCTGCGACAGGCAAGGGCTTTGCCATAGGCTCGGCGGCTCTGACAGCACTCGCTCTTATAGTTTCTTATACAGACAAGGTTGAGGTATTGGGCATGAAATTGAATTTATCAGTTACAAATCCGGCGGTGCTTATTGGTTTGTTTGTGGGCGCAATGCTTCCGTTCTTGTTCAGCGCTATGACAATGCAGGCAGTTGGCCGTGCGGCTCAGAAGATTGTTGTTGAAGTAAGACGTCAGTTCAGAGAAATAAAGGGACTTATGGACGGTAAAGCCGAGGCTGACTATGAGACGTGTGTTGATATTTGTACAAAATCATCCCTCAAGGAAATGATTTTACCGGCAGCTCTGGGTATTATAGCTCCTATTGTTGTAGGTATTGTGCTTGGCTGCAACGGTGTTGTGGGTATGCTTGCGGGCGCTCTTATTTCAGGCTTCGCTCTTGCTATTATGATGGCAAATTCAGGCGGCGCGTGGGATAACGCTAAAAAGTATATTGAAGCAGGTAATTTTGGCGGTAAGGGCAGTGACAATCATAAGGCTGCTGTTGTAGGAGATACAGTTGGTGACCCGTTTAAGGATACGTCAGGTCCGTCCGTAAATATTCTAATAAAACTGCTTTCAATGGTTTCTATTGTTTTTGCAGCTATTGTTGTATCATACGGCGGTTTGGGGTTGTTTTAAAATAAAAAATTTCTGAATTTAAAAATTAATATGATATAAGCAAATAAGTCCGGTATCGCGCCGGACTTATTTGTATTTAAGATTAAAGATTTTCATATATATGAAAAAAATTCCTAAAAGGGATTGATATTAAACTCATTTTTAGGTATAATATTATAGAATAGGTATATTAGGTTAAAAACAGAAAGGATAAATAGAGAAAATGGACAGTAATAAACAAATGGCAGAGCTTCTATTCGGAAATATAACAGAAACTCCGGATGATTATGAGAGAATATATCCGAAGAGAAATATTGAAGAGGGAGCGGTTGTGACACGTTTTGCGCCCAGTCCGACGGGATTTCTGCATTTTGGAGGACTGTTTGCGGCATTTATTGAAAAAACTGCCGCAAAATCAACTAACGGTGTGTTTTATTTAAGAATAGAGGATACTGATAAAAAACGTGAGGTAGAAAACGGAGTCAGTCTGATTGTTAAGGGACTAAACGACTTTGGAATAGATATTGACGAGGGTATGATGTCTGAAACTGAGGAGAAGGGGTCATATGGGCCGTATATGCAGAGCAGAAGAACAGAAATATATCAGTCATATGTAAAAATGCTTGTAGAAAAAGGACTTGCGTATCCGTGCTTTATGACGGAAGAGGAGCTTGCTTCTGTACGTGAGAATCAGGAAAGCAAAAAAATACTTCCGGGTATTTACGGAGAATTTGCAAAATACCGTGATATTACTGTTGAAGAGGCTGAAAAGAGAATAAAGAACGGCGATGAGTATGTTGTGAGACTAAAATCACCTGGAAGCGCGGATAAGCGTATAAAATTCAAGGACGTTATAAAGGGTGAAATTGAAATGCCTGAAAACATTCTTGATGTGGTGCTTCTGAAAAAGGACGGAACTCCTACATATCACTTCGCTCATACTGTTGACGACCATCTGATGAGAACAACTCATGTTATAAGAGGTGATGAATGGATTTCGTCAGTTCCGATTCATTTACAGCTATTTTATGTGTGTGGCTTTAAAGCGCCGAAATATGCGCATATTTCTCCTATTATGAAAGAGGAGTACGGAGGTAAGCGTAAGCTGTCAAAGAGAAAAGACCCGGAGGCGGCAGTAAGCTACTATAGGGAAGCCGGTTATCCAAAAGGAGCAATTTGGGAATATCTGATGACGCTCGCGAATTCAAATTATGAGGACTGGAGACTGGCTAATCCAAATGAGGATATAAACAGCTTTAAATTCGCTTTCTCTAAAATGAGTAAGGCAGGAGCTTTGTTTGATATAGTAAAGCTTGCGGATGTGAGTAAGAATTATATAAGCACACTCAGCGCCGAAGAGGTTTATGATATGGTTACAGACTGGGCGCGGGACAATAACGATAAGCTCTATAAGCTGCTTGTTGATGATGAGGAATATGCAAAGGCTATTTTTGCCATAGAAAGAGGAAATGCTAAACCGCGTAAGGATATTGCCTCATGGTCAGATGTTGAAAATTATGTTTCGTATTTTTATTCAGAGCTTTGGGATAAGGAACTGGATTTTCCTGAAAATCTTTCAAAGGAAGATATGATTGAAATTCTTGAGACCTACAGAGATATATATGACCCTAATGCGGGAGCTGATGAGTGGTTTCCGTCAGTGAGAGATATGGCTGTATCATTGGGATATGCGAAGGCTCCGAAGGAGTACAAAAAGAATCCGGACAGTTTTAAAGGCCATGTTGGAGATGTTGCCGGCGTTATAAGGGTGGCGGCTACAGGCAGACGGAATACACCGGATTTATATGAAATAATGCAGGTTCTCGGTTCAGATGAGGTAATGAAAAGATTTGACGAAGCAATAGAAAATTTAAGGGGATAGATTTATGGAAGAAATAATCAGCAGAAATTTTATTCAGGAAGCTATTGAAAAGGATTTGGAGGACGGCGTCTATAATCATGTGCAAACACGTTTTCCTCCTGAGCCTAATGGTTATCTGCATGTAGGTCATGCAAAGGCGGTAAGCATAGATTTTGGTATGGCAGAGAAATACAACGGAACGTGTAATCTTCGTTTGGATGATACTAATCCTACAAAGGAGGATACGGAGTACGTTGACGCTATTATGGATGATATAAAATGGCTGGGCTTTAAATGGGACAAGGTGTTTTACGCGTCTGATTATTTTGATGATATGTACGAGGCGGCAATAAGGTTGATAAAGAAAGGCAAGGCATATGTTGATGACCTTTCCGCTGACCAAATACGTGAATACAGAGGAACACTTACAACCCCGGGGAAAAACAGTCCTTACAGAGAAAGAACAGTTGAGGAAAACCTTGATTTGTTTGATAGAATGACAAAGGGAGAATTCCCTGATGGAGCAAAGGTGCTCCGCGCTAAAATAGATATGGCATCGCCTAATCTTAACATGCGCGACCCGATTATATATAGAATACTTCGCGCGCATCATCACAGGACAGGTGACAAGTGGCTTGTATATCCAATGTATGATTTTGCTCATCCGATTTCAGATACAGTTGAGGGCGTTACTCATTCGCTGTGTTCACTTGAATTTGAGGACCATAGACCGCTGTATGACTGGGTGTTGCGAGAGGTTGGATATGAACAGCCGTCAAGACAGATTGAGTTTGCGAGAATGAATCTGAACTATACGCTTACAAGTAAACGAAGATGTCTTAGACTTGTTCAGGATAATATTGTTTCAGGCTGGGATGACCCAAGAATGTCAACATTGTGCGGTATGCGCAGACGCGGCTATACCCCTGAGGCAATTCGTGATTTTTGTGAAAGAATAGGTATTGCAAAGGCAAACAGCGTTATAGATTTTGCGCTTTTGGAGGCATGTATAAGAGAAGACCTTAATAAGAAGGCTCCAAGAGTAATGGCTGTTTTAAAACCGATAAAGCTTATAATAGATAACTATCCGGAGGAGCAGGTTGAACAGATTGAGGTAGAGGTAAATCCGGAAAATCCGGAGCTTGGAAAGCGCAGTGTTGAATTTTCGCGTGAGCTGTATATTGAAGAGGATGACTTTATGGAGGATGCTCCGAAGAAGTATTTTAGGTTGTCTCCTGGACGTGAGGTGCGTCTTAAAGGTGCTTATTATGTGACTTGCACCGGATGTGACAAGGATGCTGATGGCAATGTAATTGCAGTACACTGCACATATGACCCTGAAACACGTGGCGGCGACGCGCCTGACGGACGTAAGGTTAAGGGAACAATACATTTTGTAAGCGCGGCGCACGCGCGTGACGCTGAAATACGCATTTATGACAGACTGTTTAATGTGGAAAATCCGTCTGATGAAACAGGCGTAAATGATTTTACCGATAATCTTAATCCGGAATCAAAGATAGTGCTCTCAAACGCAAAAATTGAAAATACAATGACAGACCTGAAAGCGGGAGATAAATTTCAGTTCCTGAGATTAGGCTATTTTTGCGTAGACCCTGATTCAACTCCTGAAAAGCCTGTATTTAATAGAACGGTGGCATTGAAGGACAGCTGGAAAAAGATAAACAAATAAGGAGAAAATATATAGCTATGGAATATATGAATTATATGGCGGACAGGGTAAAAACAATGAAAGGCTCTGCAATCCGTGAAATGTTTAAACGTATGGCAGACCCTGAAATTATTTCGCTTGCAGGAGGAAATCCGGCAGCTGAGTTGTTTCCATCTGATGAATTGTCAAAGATTGCTGGGAAAATACTTATGACAAGTCCTACTCTTGCGCTGCAGTATGGCACTACAGACGGTTATCCTAAAATGCGGGAGTGTGCAAGAGCGCGCGCGGCAAAGGTTAATTCTTTCGGGGAAAATGATGCTGTTTTGATTATGACCGGCGCTAATCAGGGAATTGACCTTACAGCTAAGGCTATTCTTAATAAGGGAGATAAGATTATTGTTGAAAGTCCGAGCTTTATAGGCAGTCTTAATGCTTTTAGAACGTATGAGGCTCAGCTTATAGGGGTGACTGTTGAGGATGATGGCATGAGCATGGAAGGACTGGAGGAAGCGCTTAAAAATAACAGTAATGTAAAAATGATTTATACGATTCCAACCTTTCAAAATCCTACGGGTACAACGATGACTCTTGAAAAGCGGAAGAAAATGCTTGAGCTTGCTTCAAAGTATGATGTGCTTATTATTGAGGATAATCCATACGGAGACCTGCGTTTTTCAGGCGAGGAGGTTCCAACTGTTAAATCTTTGGATACAGAAGGACGTGTTATATATGCCGGCTCATTTTCAAAAATTTTGTCACCCGGTATGCGTCTTGGATATATTGTAGCGCCGGCAGCGATTGCGGAGAAAATCGAGATGCTTAAACAGGTTAATGATGTGCATACTCCTATGCTTACGCAGCTTATGTGCGTTGAATTTATGAAGAAATATGATATTGATAAGTACATTGAAAAAAATAGAGAATTATACGGAAAAAAATGCACTAAAATGGTTGAGAGCATGAAAAAGTATTTTCCTGCCGGCAAAGTAAAATGGGTTGTTCCTGAAGGCGGTATTTTTCTTTGGTGTGAATGTCCGACTATTACTGATATAACACCGATTGTGGATAAATGCCTTGAAAAAAAGGTCGCGATTGTTCCCGGCTCAAATTTTGCGACAGATATTTGCGCTCCGTCAAATATGTTCAGACTGAATTATTCATCAGCTGCGCTTGAAAATATAGAAGAAGGTATAAGACGGCTAGGTGAGGTACTTACCGAAAATCTGTAAAACTGAAAGGACGATAGTAATGGATGATAAAAAAATAATATTTTCCGGTATACAGCCATCGGGTAATCTTACACTCGGCAATTATCTCGGCGCGATACGTCAGTGGGTAAATTTGCAGAATGATTATCATTGCATATACGCGATGATGGATATGCATACAATAACTGTTCGTCAGACTCCGGCGGAGCTGAGACACAGGACTTTGGAACTGCTTGCGCTGTATATTGCGTGCGGAATAAATCCAGATGAAAATATATTCTTTATTCAATCGCACAACAGCGCTCATGCTGAACTTGCATGGGTTCTTAATTGTTATACGTATATGGGTGAGCTGCAGAGAATGACGCAGTTTAAAGATAAATCGTCACGTCATGCTGAAAATATCAATGCCGGACTTTTTACATATCCTGTCCTTATGGCGGCTGATATTTTGTTGTATCAGACTGATTATGTGCCAGTTGGCAAGGACCAGATGCAGCATATTGAGATTTGCCGTGATATAGCTCAGCGTTTTAATGCTATTTACGGAGATGTGTTTAAGATTCCAGAGGGAATGCTGCCCAAGGTTGGGGCAAATATTATGAGCCTTCAGGAGCCGACAAAGAAAATGTCAAAGTCTGACCCTAATCCTAAAGCGTATATTTCAATGCTTGATGATATGAATGTTATCGTCAAGAAAATTAAAAGCGCGGTTACGGACAGTGAAGGTATTGTTGAATACCGTGAGGGTGATGACACTAAAGCGGGAATAAATAATCTGCTTAGTATTATGTCATCTGTAACAGGACGCGCGATAGACGATATAGCTAATGACTATGCGGGGAAGGGTTACGGAGATTTCAAAGCTGATGTGGCTGAAGCTGTTGTTGAAACAATGCGTCCGATACGCGCGGAGTTTGACCGTTTAATGGCGGATAAAAAATATCTTACGGATATATGCGCTAAGGGCGCGGAAAGCGCAGGGCGTATTTCACAGCGAACATTGAAAAAGGTATACAAAAAAGTAGGATTTGTGATATAAACGGAGGATAGAATGCTGCTATATAAGCAGCAGAATGGAGATAGATATGGATACTCAGAATATTTTGTTTTTAATTTTTGCTTTTATTGTGTCTTTCGTTTTTACTTTCGCGACAACGCCTCTTGTAAGACGACTGGCATTTAAAATAGGCGCGGGAGCAGTAGATATACCGAAGGACGCAAGGCGTATGCATAAGAAACCTACGCCAAGAATTGGCGGAATAGCTATTGTGTTTGGATTCACTGTCGCGGCATTGTGCTTTGGAACTCCATCAAGACAGCTTTGGGGAACGCTCGGCGGAGCGTCAATAATCGCGGTTATGGGTTTTGTGGATGATTGCAGGAATCTGCCGGCTAAGCTTAAGTTTGTAATTCAAATAATAGCGGCACTTGTAGTCATTTATGTGGCTGATATAAAAATAGATGTTTTTACAAATCCAAACATATTAAGTGATAATCCGTATTGGGTACTTCCACAGTGGCTGTCTGTAGGAATTACTGTAATATGGATAGTATTTATAACAAATGCCGTGAATTTTATAGACGGTCTTGACGGACTTGCCGCCGGAGTAAGCGCTATTATGTCAGTTTCACTAGTATTTATATCAATCAGAGTAGGAGAATATCCAATTGCTTTGTTTGGTATTGCGCTTATGGGCTCATGCTTCGGATTTCTGCCGTTTAATTTTAATCCGGCAAAGATATTTATGGGCGATACGGGTTCTAATTTTCTGGGTTTTATGCTTGCGACGCTTTCAATACAGGGAGTATTTAAAAGCTATGCGGTAATATCCTTTGCAGTACCGCTATTGATATTGGGACTGCCGTTATTCGATGCTTCTTTTGCAATGATACGGCGAATACTTCGCGGTCAGAGCCCTATGGTGGCAGACAGAGGTCATCTCCATCACAGACTAGTGGATATGGGCTTTACGCAAAAGCAGACAGTATTTATTTTATATGCTGTCAGCGGAGTACTGGGAATAACTGCTGTTTTGCTTGCGGAGAGCGGAGTGCTTAGGGCGCTTTTACTGGTGATATGTGTGCTTATACTTCTTCTTATTGGAGGTATGCTTGGTAAAAACAGTTATGTGCATACTCATCCGGATATGAGAAACAAAACAGATGATAATGAAATTGATATAGAGGAAATATCAGATATAAATCATGGTGAGGATAAATAGGAAAGGACAGTGCATAATGAAGAAATTGAAGGTTATGACAGTTTTCGGTACAAGACCCGAAGCAATAAAAATGGCCCCTCTTGCATTGGAGCTTAAAAAGTATGATGAAATTGAATCTATTGTATGTGTGACAGCTCAGCACAGACAGATGCTGGACCAGGTACTTGAGCTTTTTGGGATAAAGCCTGATTATGACCTTGATATAATGAAAACAAGACAGAGCCTTATCGGTATAACAACAAGGGTGCTTGAGGGTCTGGACGAAGTTATAAAAAAGGAACAGCCTGATATTGTGCTTGTGCACGGCGATACCTCTACGAGCTTTGTTGCCGCGCTTGCCGCGTTTTATAATCAGGTAAAGGTGGGGCATGTTGAGGCGGGGCTTAGAACATATGATAAGTATTCTCCTTTCCCAGAGGAAATGAACAGACAGCTTACAGGGAGAATTTCCGATTTGAATTTTTCACCGACCGAACAGAACAGACAAAATTTACTTAAAGAAAATGTAAGTGATGACATAATTTATATTACGGGAAATACTGTTATAGATGCTCTGAAAACAACGGTTCGTGACGATTATAACTTTAAGGATGAATGTCTTAATAAGCTTGATTTTAAAAATAGGCGTATAATCATTGTAACCGCTCACAGACGTGAAAACTTGGGTGAGCCGCTTGAAAACATATGTAATGCGCTGAAGCAGATTGTTACAGAATATGAGGATGTTGAGCTTGTATATCCTGTGCATCTCAATCCTGCGGTTAGAGAAACGGCGTTTGGAATACTTGGAGAGCTTGACCGTGTACATCTGATTGAGCCGTTAGATGTGGAGGAGCTTCATAATGCAATAGCGCGTTCATTTATGGTAATGACTGACAGCGGTGGTATTCAGGAAGAAGCTCCGGCACTTGCTAAACCTGTTTTGGTGCTCAGAAGAGAAACGGAACGTCCAGAAGCTGTTGCGGCCGGAACGGTTAAAATCGCTGGTGTTGATAAAATGAACATTGTGGCTCTTGCGAAGGAACTGCTTGATAATGAGGATGCGTATAATAAGATGGCGCGTGCCGCTAATCCGTATGGAGACGGTGAGGCGTCAAGAAGAACGGTAGAAGCTATATTATATGCGTTTGGACAGAGGGATAAGCGTCCGGAAAACTTTTCGGTAAAATAAAGCTATAGAGAATTTAGAAGATGGGGGTGACGTTGTTGGAGGAATTGTTAGACAGAATAAACCGTCTTTTAAATGAGAAAAAATTTGTTGATGTAAAAAATATTGTAAGTCAGGAGAATCCGGCTGATTTAGCGTTGCTGTTTGAAGAACTGTTCGGCGAGGATTTTGGTGAACGGGCAGATTTTATGATTTTATATAGACTTCTGCCAAAGGATATTGCGGCAGAAACCTTTGCTCATATGAATTCTGATATGCGCCGTCACCTTATAGATATGTTTACTGATAAAGAACTGCGTGAAATGCTTGATGAGCTATATATAGATGATACTGTTGACCTTATTGAAGAGCTGCCTGCCAATGTTGTGTCAAGGATACTGAAAAATTCAACAACAGGCGAACGCAGGGCTATAAACGATATTCTGCGTTATCCGAGTGACAGCGCCGGCAGTATAATGACTATTGAATATGTCAGTCTGCATAAGGATATGACTGTTAGTGAGGCATTTGATAAAATACGCAGGGTGGGTGTTAACAAGGAAACAATCTATACATGTTATGTGACTGAAAATAGGAAGCTGACCGGAGTTGTGACAGTTAAGGATTTATTTATTGCTGATGAGAATGATAAAATTTCTGATATAATGGAAACAAATATTATCAGTGTAAATACCCATGAGGATAAAGAGCTTGTTGGCAATATGTTCCAGAAATACGATTTTTTGGCGCTCCCTGTTGTAGATATAGATAATCGGCTTGTAGGGATTGTCACATTTGATGATGCGATGGATGTTATTCAGGAGGAGAATACAGAAGATTTTTCAAGGATGGCCGCTATTGCACCTAATGAGGAATCATATTTCAGAACCGGTATATGGAAGCACGCCAGAAGCAGAATAGGCTGGCTTCTTATACTTACTATTTCCGCGACGCTTACGCAGATTATAACAAATAGGTATGAAGCCGCATTCGCGGCTGTGCCTCTGCTTATTTCCTTTATGCCGATGATAATGGGTACAGGAGGAAACAGTGGCGCGCAAAGCTCTACTCTTATAATAAGAGGAATAGCTATGGATGAAATACATTTTACAGATTTTTTCAAAGTGGTTTTCAAAGAATTTCGTATATCTATTATGGTAAGCTCAATGCTTGCGCTTGTAAATGGTGTTATGGTTTATGTTATGTATTCTCAGAATATTTTACTTGCGATTACAATTGCGGTGTCAATCATAGCAACAGTTATTTTATCTAAGATGATAGGGGCGATGCTGCCAATGCTGGCTAAAAGAGTGCATCTTGACCCCGCGTTAATGGCAACTCCGCTCATAACCACTATTGTAGATTGCTGCTCGTTGTTTATATATTTTAATATAGCGACAATAATATTTTCTAAAATAATTTAAAATGAGCGCATATGCGCTCATTTTATACTATAGATAAAAATGGATTCATATGAAATAAGACGTATGGCGGAAAAGCTTATGAAAAAACTGAGTGTACATATAGACAGGAAAGCAGTTGACACTTATTGTGAAGAACGAATAGCAAGATGGGCAGTAGAATTTAATGATAAATCAATACAGGAAATTGCATGTAAGAATTTTAGAGAATGGATGGGTTATTGAGGCATCACAGAAAAAGACTGAATTATGATAAAAAGACTCCTTTTTCG
>CAJUFV010000202.1 GCA_910585795.1 uncultured Clostridia bacterium
AACTGTTATGATAATAATAAAGTTAACAGAAAGGAATGATTTTTTTGAATCAAAAATTTATAATATCCGGATTTTCGGACGAAATTGACGAAAATATCGAAAAACAATTTGAACATTTGAACAATCTCGGTATTTCATACTTTGAGCCAAGGGGCATAAACGGAAAGAATATCTCTGAACTTACTGACAAAGAAGTATTTGAGCTTAAAGCTACCATGGATAAGTACAGCATAAAAGTTTCATCTATTGGCTCTCCCATAGGCAAAATTGACATTGAAGACCCGATGGAACCTCATCTGGAGCTTTTAAAGCGTGTCATTAAAACAGCAAAAATACTTGACACAAAATTTATCCGCATTTTCAGCTTCTATATTCCAAATGAGCGATACGCAGTCTATAAGGATGAGGTTATGCGTCGTATGAAGCTTATGGTTGAAATTGCAGAACAAGAAGATGTTATACTTCTCCACGAGAATGAGAAGGGAATTTACGGAGATATTGCATCAAGATGTCTTGAAATATTCGAGGAACTTAAGTCACCCGCTTTAGGATGTGTGTTTGACCCTGCGAACTTCGTTCAGTGCCATCAGGCTGTATACCCCGAAGCGTATGAAATGCTTTCGCCGTATATTACATATATGCACATCAAGGATGCACTTGCCGACGGAAGTGTTGTCCCAGCCGGATACGGTTTGGGCAGTGTAAAGAATATTTTATCCGAACTTAAAGCAAACAATTACCACGGATTTTTAAGCCTTGAACCACATTTGGGAAGTTTTACAGGTCTTGAGGGTCTTGAAACAGGCGGCAAAATGCTTGACCTTGAACACAGCTCACCTGACAAATTTACCTGCGCATATGAAGCTCTAACATCAATTTTAAACGAAATATAGAGGATATAAAAATGGAAAATATAAGAATTGGAATTATCGGCTTGGGTAACATTGGTACTACCCATGCTAACAACATAACATCAGGCAAAGTACCAAACATGATTCTTACAGCCATCTGCGATATTGCAAAGCAGCGGTTAGACTACGCAAAAATAACATATCCCAACGCAGTCTTATTTGAGGATGCAGAGACAATGATGTCAAGCGGGCTTATCGACGCTGTTATCATATCTGTACCGCATTACGACCATCCATCGCTTGCAATTTCTGCCTTTAATCACGGACTGCACGTTATGGTTGAAAAACCTGCGGGAGTTTACACAAAGCAGGTCATGGAAATGAATGATGCAGCCGAAAAATCCGGCAAGGTTTTTGGTATTATGTATAATCAAAGAACAAATCCCGTATATCAAAAGCTTCGTTCCCTAATTCAGTCTGGACAGCTCGGTACAATTAAGCGTGTTGCATGGATTATAACAGATTGGTACAGACCGCAGTTTTATCATGATAGCTGTACTTGGCGTTCAACCTGGAAAACTGAGGGCGGCGGTGCGCTGATAAACCAAAATCCACATCAGCTTGACTTGTGGCAGTGGCTTTTCGGTATGCCCTCAAAAATAATGTCACACGTCAGTTTTGGTAAATACTACAATATCGAGGTTGAGGACGATGTTACCGCATTTATGCAGTATGATAACGGAATGACAGGTGTATACATAACATCTACAGGCGAAACTCCGGGGACAAATCGTCTTGAAATATCCTGTGATATGGGTATGATTGTGGTTGAAAACAACAAAATCAACTTTAAAAGAAATATAATGTCCGAACGTGAGTTTAATAAGATAAACAAAGAAGTATTCGGGATTCTCGAAAACTGGGATTGTCAGATTCCCACTGAAACACAGACGGAAGAACAGCACGCACTTATATTAAAGGACTTTGCGCTTGCGATTTTAAAAGGTAAGCCGCTTCTGGCTCCCGGTATTGAAGGCATAAACGGGCTTACTATCTCTAATGCCATACATTATTCGGCTTGGACTAACGGATGGGCAGATTTAAAGAATTTCCCGCACGATGATTTTTACAAATTATTGCAGGAGAAAATTGCGTCTTCAACAGTCGTAAAAGAAGAACGTCAGGTAACGGCAGGTACCGAAAATTCATATTGATAAGGAAATGTGGGTGAATAAAATGAAAAACGCTTGTATCGTAGGTTATGGCTCGATTGCCTCGTCCCATGCCATGGCACTTGATGAATGCGAAAATGCAAGGTTTTATGCTGTATGTGATATTAATCCCGAACGCATTATGGATGCTAAAAAAAATAGAAATCTAATATGCTACAGTGACTTTAAACTAATGCTTGCCGATAAAAATGTTGACACAGTGCATATTTGCACTCCCCATTTTCTTCATGCTCCAATGACTATTCAGGCTATGAAAATCGGTAAAGATGTTGTTCTTGAAAAGCCTGCCGCAATCAATCAGAAAGAATTTGAAAAAATACTAAAAGTACAGCACGAAACAGGAAAGAAAATATGTCTTATGCTGCAAAACAGAACAAACGCATGTATTGTAAAGCTTAAGGAAATATGCGAAAGCCATATTTACGGTAATATGACAGGCGTATTCGGTTCCATGACATGGGACCGACAGCCCGAGTATTACACAAACTCGGATTGGAAGGGTAAGTACGCCACAGAAGGCGGGAGTCTGCTGATTAATCAGGCTATTCATCTTTTGGACTTAATCGGTTTTATGGGTAATGGAATTAAAAGTATCCATTCAACTATGTCAACACTGTTACTAAACGACATAATTGAAACTGAGGACACCGCATCTATGGCGCTTGAGCTTAACAATGGCGCAAGAGGCTGTTTGTTTGCAACGAATACCTACACCGCCGATGAACCGTTTCGACTTGAGATCAGATTTGAAAATGCTCTATTGCGTTACGCTGATTACAAACTGTATCTTATAACCGATGATACAAAAGTTATTGCGCAAGATGAAATTAACAAAACAACAAAAAGCTACTGGGGCTGCGGACATAATAAGGTAATCAATCAATTTTACAAAGCATTGTCAAACGGCGGAGATTTCATTTCCGTAAACGATGGTATAAATACAATGGAATCCGTATTCTTTATTTATGAAAATCGAAATAATAGATAATGTATCAACTTTGATTACTTAGCATTATTTTTGTGCAAAACATTCAAACACGATATTATATAAATCTTTGCAAATACCAAAAAATCAAAAAATCCGTATTTCTGTTCAAGATGATTTTATCATACATTCACATTTACAGGAATACGGATTTTGATATATTGTAATTTACAAGTTTTTTTGGCTTTATATAGGCATTGTAGCATATTTACATATTTTTGTAAACAGTGCCTCAATTCATATTTTTCTATCTCGAAAATAGTATTCTTTATCTCGTTCGTTTATTTCTCTTTTCACTCTGCACGGATTACCCACAGCAACAACATTTTGAGGAATATCCTTTGTGACTACGCTTCCGGCGCCAATAACTGTATTGTCGCCAATTGAAACCCCCGGAAGAATTATCGTTCCTGCGCCAATCCAGCAGTTTCTGCCTATATGGACAGGAGCATTATACTGATACGCTTTTTTCCGTAGTTCCGGAAGTATCGGATGTCCCGCCGTTGCAACCGTTACATTCGGACCTATCATAGTATAATCTCCAACATAAATATGAGTATCATCTACCATTGTAAGATTAAAATTTGCATACACATTGTTACCAAAATGTATATGCTTACCGCCGAAATTTGCATGAAACGGCGGTTCTATATAGCAGTTTTCGCCTATTTCAGCAAACATTTCTTTTAACATAGCCTCACGCTTTTCCCCTTCCGTCGGGCGTGTCATATTAAAATCATAAAGACGGTCAAGACATTGTTCCTGCTCCGCCGCTATTTCACTGTCATTCGGCAAATACAACTCTCCAGTATGCATTTTTTCTTTCATGCTTCTCATTTTAGTTTCCTCCGGTTTAACCTTGCCTATCTTAGACTTTATATGTGCATTTTAGCATATTTATATGTTTTTGTAAATATATAAACAGATTTATACTGTTATAAAATAATTTCTGTTTCCAATATCCCTTGTTAGAGTTTATTCTTCTTGTCGGTTCACTGTGAACCCTGCCTGAGTTCAGCGTATGGGCATAGCTATCCCGTTTTGGGGATATTAAATCGCTAAAACGTAGAGATTACTTGTGTTGCCGCCGTTTTCTCTGTATCTTCTAACCTTATGGATAAAGCCTGCCTTTTCCAAATCCGCTATTGCTCTCTTTACCGTACTTCGGGACAGCTTCATATCCGAGCATATTGTTGCTATGGATGGAAAGCAGTATTCCTTGCTATAGCACCGCTGGAACAAATATAAATAAACACTGCACGCTCTGGGAGGAACATCGGCACGGTACAGCTCCTTAATCTTTTCAAGCTTTGTAGTGTGTTTGTCCGTCAACTCTAATTCCCCCTCTTTGCGGGCTGTTAAGTTCCTCTATAGGTTCAGACGGTATGCTCATACCTCCGCTTTCACTCCGCCTTGAATATCTGCCGAAGCTTCCTGATGAACGTCCTTCGACTCTTTCTATCTCCGCAATCAAATCATCTTTTCCGGCGTAGCGAACCTCACGAATACGGTTCTTATCAGGTTCATACTCGTTATTAAGCTCTATTCCCCATTTAAAGAATAAATCTAACTTTGTCCGCATGGGATTGCAGCCTGTTTTAGATATAATAAAATGAAATCTTGGCATAGTTTTCAGCTCATCAACGGTCATCAATGCTCTGGACATCATCTGCAATGACTTTGAGCCGTCATTCTTGGATTGGGTAATTGAGCCTGATAATATCGTCTGTTCACCAAGGTTTTTACTCATAACCTCCGCTGTTTCTGAGTTCGGAGCAAATCCGCCGAAGACGGTATCTTGACAGTTGTCTATGATTATTGATGCGCCTTCCTTGCCGTAATTCTTTTCAAGCTGCGCCAATGACTGTATAATGGCTATTATGCTTATCCTTCGGGAACGTCCTGCGGAGAACATCATCTCTGCTGAGTCTATCTTAGGTATAGTGCCGATTTCGTCCAAATAAAACATAACTCTGTTCTTTAGCTTGCCGCCTGTTTCATCCGCTACGGCAAGCATTTCGCGGTAGAGCTGTTGAACTATAAGGGATATGAGAAAATATTTTGTATTATCTTCTTCCGGCATGATGAGGAACAGTGCCGATTTTGTATTACAGAATTTATCTGCGTCTATTGCAGTATCAAAGCACAGAATCTGTTCCATTTCCGAGTCCAGAAACGCATTCAGTCTTGACAGTGCCGTTGACAAAACCGACTGCATTGCCTGTTCGGAGGTATTCAATGCGGCTCCGGCAAACCATTTTGCTTTATGCGTATCAGGGAGCTTCTGCATAAGTATCTGAAATTGAGTCATTTTCTTGTTTCCTGCCGCGCTGCTCTGGCTCGGAGCAAGTAAGTCCTGAATAAGTTTAAACACCGATATGATATGCCGTTCCTCCGGCTTACAGTATTCTGCAACCAACAAAATAACCGAAGTCAGCAAGCCTTCGGCTGCGTCATAGAAGAAAGCGTTCTGACCGTAGCTTGATGCGTCACCCTCTCCCGAATATATAATTGTCTTGGCGGTTATTTTCGCATACTTCTCAGCCTTTGCCTTATCTGACAGTTCTCTTGTACTCTTATACAAATCCATATATTTATTTACCATAGACAGCATATTAAAGCTGTCGCTCTGTATCGGATTTCTAAGGTCTATCACAGCCACGTTATATCCGTATTGCTTGCATATATTACCGTAGCTTCTTGCAAGGTCGCCTTTTGTATCCGTAGACAAGAAGCTCATACCCGATGCACACGCATATTCAAGGTTCGGATACAGGAAGCAAGCCGTTTTACCAACGCCTGCCGCTCCAATCATCAGCGTATGTACATCTCCTTCATCAACCACTGCATACAGCTTTCTTCCGTATCTTCTTGTCCCTACCACTGTCCCTTGCGGCAGAGAGCCGTCACCTTTGCTTCTGCGCCATTTTTTCGGTTCATATAGTACAAGCCTGTATATCTTTTTAATTTCCTTTTCTGTGGCAAAACGGGCGTTACCGTGCTGTCCGTGTCCGACCTTCTTATTCTTGATACCATTGAGCGAATATATATTCTGCCACACGCTAAGGAAGCCGATAATTGCAAACATCGCCGCGCCAAGTAATAATAGCTTTGTTACAGAATCATTCATATTTCCCACCTCACTTTCACATTGTCATATTAAAATCCGGAGCTGTTTCAGGGTTCCTGATTACTTTTAAGTCCTCATTCCAATCCTTAAATGCAGGATGATACCTTTCCCATTCCACTCCGTTTTCAGTTAATTCATTGCCTATACGCTCTGTTGTTTTATCTCCTGCTTCGTCATTATCCAAGCATAAATATACCTTTGAGATATTCGGATTGTTTTCCAGAACATTTTTGAGAGCGTCGATAGCCACACCGCCCAGAGCCACATAGCTGTGATGCTGCCAATCCTCTTTATTGAGCGTTATATACGACAGCATATCTATCGGGGCCTCAAACGCATACACCTCATTGTCGTCTCCGATATGCCTGAAATAATATTGTTTATCGCTGCCGTCTACGTCATAGAAAAATTTTCTGTCAGGCTCGGTTGCTCTCAGGTGCATCTGCTTCATAACACCGTTCTCATCGTATCCGCAGAATGCTACATTATGGTACTTTTCCGTTTCCCTGATTTTTTTCGCATCCACAAAATACTGAACTATATCTGCATCAATCTTTCGTGTTTTAATGAGATACGCAAAGGTTCTGCGCATATTCTTTGACAGCTCCGGCATCACAAATTCAGGTTTTACCTCCGGTTTATGCTCTGCCTGAGTGAATACCTTCCCCTCCTCGCCGTTTAAAAGATATTTTACAGCGTCAACGAACTCCATGTTATAGAAGTGCTGCATAAACTGAATCGGACCTCCGCCTACTCTGCGGCTGTGCCTGAACCATTTGTTTCCGTATATGGTAGTGCTGTCATATCTCATCCACCTATGTACCCTGCCTTCTTTTTTTAATTTTTCGCCCTGTGTTCTCAGCATATCAGCCAAATCAATATTATTTGCTCTGTTAAGCTGTTCTTCTGTAAATCTTTTTCTTGTATATCTTTTTGGGATATATCGCATAGTTTATCACCCCATCTTTATACCAAGTCTACGTTTCTTTTTTATCAGTTCCTTTCTCTCTTTAGAGTCAACTATGGTCTTGTTATGACCGTCAATCTTACGCTCCGCGTCATCGTCTATAAGGCTGGCGAGACGGCAGAACAGGTTTGCAGCTGAGTGTGCCGCTGCCTGCGTATAAATATTTTGCCGGTACTCCTTCCAATTCGCATACCATTCCTCTGCATATTCATTGCCGTGTTCGATTGCCCGGTTTATATATTCCTCTCCCTGCTCCTCATCGCCCTGCGTTATATACAGTCTGCCGAGAGCAAATTCCGCATTGGCGTTATTAGCCTCGCAAGCCTCTGTATAATATTGCATCGCCTTATCAATATCTTTTTCACAGCCCCAGCCCTTCTCATATAACTGAGCGAGTCTGTAATAGTTAAGCGCATCAAGCTTTATGATATAGCTCTCATAATGCGCAATCATTTTTGAGAACCATTTATCGGATTCTCCGATATTTTCTTCACAGCCAATGCCTTTTCTAAGCATATAACCGAGCCTGAAATACGAATGAACACATCTTCTTTCTGCGCTTTGGCTTATATAATCAAACGCTTTTTCGTAATCGACATCTGTTCCGTTTCCGTAATAATAGATGCTGCCGAGAGCAAACATTGCATATTTATTTCCCTTATCCGCCGCAATTTCAAACCATTCCCTCGCTTTAACATAGTCCTGAAATTCAGTTTCAAGCGCATACAGTCTGCCTATCTGATATTCAAAAAAATCTGACGGCTCTGAATTTTCCAAGAGAATATATCCCCGAAGCGCATGCTTAAATAAATAATCTGCTCTTTTGCTATCATTATCAACGTATAAATTATTCTGATACATCTTACCCAAATCAAACATAGCGGGTATATTCCCGTGCTTTGCCTGTATAACTAAAGCTTTGTATGCCCTTTCATAATCTTTATCGTTATACAGTAAACGTCTGGCGCGTTTATACGGCTGTCTGTAATCACAGCAGACTGTTTCGGGAATATCAAAATCAAGAGGATTTTCTGAAATCTTTTCTAAACCGTCCGCTGAAATACTTTCCGCAGGCTTCGGCTCTGTTTCAAATTCCGGCTCATTATCATACATTTCCGTTTCAAATTGATTTACTCTGTCTTGTATATCATTATCAATTCCGGCATCAAAAAAAGAGCGGTCATCTCCGAGCTTTACTGCCTCAGCTACAACCGCATTCCGTATTTTTTTGAACTCCTTATTCTCCCACAGCGCAGGCAATTCCACTTCCTTATCCTTATATATGCCTATAATCTTTCTCTGAATATTGCACCATTCGTTATATAAATTTTGAATATCCTTCTCTTTAGCAAGCGATTTTACTATATTGTCAACCTCATTTTTCAATGGTTTAGGCAAGTATCCGTATACTTTTTTACCTTTGACATTTCTCAGTTTAACTGCTAATGACACAAGCATCTGAGCTATTTCCGGCTCTGAATATTCCTTTGACTTTATTGCATCGGCAAACTCACCGAGCTTCTTTCTGCTCTCGTCAGATATTTTCTCTCTTGCCTGAGTCTTAGCGTCATACAGCTCGTACATATCACTCTTGAATATTTCATTTGCCAGAACAGATTTGACTTTTTCTATATCCTTTTCCTGAATAAAGCCGCGCTTGCTATTTTTTGAATACACCACCATATGCAGATGCGGATGGTGTCCCTCGTTATGGAATGCGGCATACCATGTGAAATCCTCATACGGTATTCCGTATATGTCCGCTATTTCCATCTGCTTTGATTGAATAAGTGCCTGCCACATCTCGGCATTGTCATAGCCGAGTCTTGCGGCATCCTCGCGCCTTAATGAAATAATCGGAGTCCATATCACTCCGTCATGATTTGAAATCTCCGCCTTGACTTTTGCAATATCAGTCTTATCCTCCGCGCCGAACAATCCGTGTCCGCCATGCTTTTCCACGTTAGGTCTTGTTGCGATATAGTTTATATATGTTTCCCTGTCAGCGAACAACTGAGGATTATATTCAGCCACTATGCTTATAAAGGCAGACGCATTCTGCCTTGTAGGATTTTCAATGTAGTCCTCGTATTCATAGCTGTCCTTTGCATCGGGACAGATTTTCAAGAGTTCATTTATATATTCCTTTTGCCTTTCGGTAGCCTTTAAGACGACCACCTGACTGCTTAAAGATTTATCAACTCCGTTACGGTTTGCAATATATTCTACGAACCTTTCCGCTGATTTTGTGGCTTTGATATGCGGAATTTTAACAATTATTTTCGGCATTATTCAACGTCCTCCCTGCTCTTATACGGGAACCGTATCGCTCCGTTTATTGTTTTTACTTCCTCCACACAATCTAAATGCAGGTCATTGATATCCTCCGGATTGATATTAAGTCCGCGAACCACAAGCCAGAACACCTTCGCCGTTTCCACTGCCTGCTTGAACATCTGCCGAGCCATACGCTTCTCAAAGCTGTTCATTGTACTCTGGAATGTATTCATCAAAGTCTTGCCGATAAAGCTCTCGTTGACCTGATTATGCAGATAGCCGTTATAGAAGTCTATCGCCGTTTCTACGAACTCGCTTCTGTTCCTCAGCTTGGCTATTTTTATATTCGCATCGGATTTTTTAAGTATATCTTCATCTATCCATAAGCTAATGTGTTTCTTTGCCATAAATCCTCCTTTCCTGCTCAAACACCGTCAAAAACACCACCCAAACCGCTATTTCATCGCATTTTTTCCACGTCCGACACCAAATCAGCACCACACCCCCTCAAACAGCACCATCCCGAACGGCTCTGCCGGTCGGTGTTTAAGGCAGTGATGTCGGCTTGCCGACACCACTGCTTTTTCCTGCTTCAAAATATTCCTGCCGTTTTCGGCATAGAAAAAGGACGATGTTTTCCGCATCGCCCATCTGTAATATTTCACTTATTTTATTCCAATCCACCGTATCCGACTATTTCCTGTTTATTACTGAGTTCCTCATTCTGACGGAAATCAATGCCGTCAATACAATGGTCATAGATAAGTTTTGTGATTTCAGTCTGGTCGTTTGTTTCATAAAATCTTACGAGCATTTCTGTAAAATCACTTTGGTATTCAATCGGCACACTAATAATCCCGCAGCCGTTTGCAATCATAATTTGGTTTCCTGCAAGCATAGATGTCCGCTTATTACCGTCTAAGAACATTTGCTTTCGCACAAGATACAGCATCATATTTATAGCTCTGTCTGTCGGATCAGAAATTTTATTTATTTCCTCCATCTGTTCTTTTATCTGTGATTCAATCGGCATGTCCGGCTTCCATGACGTGCCGCCTATTGAAACAGGAACCTTTCTGAGATAGCCTGCGTTAATAATTAAATTATCCCCGCCGACTTTTTTATTTAGATGACATACATAGTTACAGTCCATAGGCACATCCAGATTATCCAATATATATTTCCAAGCATGTTTCAGATTATTTACAGCTATTATTTCATCTACCTTAATGCTCGGTGCGCGCATACCATTGTATATTGCTTCCGTATCAGAATAACTAATGTTCAACCCTTCAAGCTTTGCACTTTTCCAAATGTAGTCAACTATATTTCTATTGACTGCAAATATATTTTCTTCTCTGGTCATTTTATATTTTGCACTCATAACTTTTACCTCTTACCTAACTTACAGTATATGCCTGTCAGTAATTATATCATATGCTTATCCTTAATTCAAGAATGATGCTATCCCACTCTGCTAAGATAATCTTCAAATTTGTCAACGCTCCTGAATATATATTTATTGTTTACCCATCGTTGCAAGTGTCTTGTAATTCTCGGCGCCGATCCTTTATTGTACACCATTATGTACGGGTCGTATCCCATTTCTTTTAGCTTATACACTCTATACAAGTCCTGCTCATGAGTGCTGTTGAAGTTCGTCAACACATATACACGCAGCTTACGCATATCTATACCGCTCAATTTTTTAAATGATTTGAACTTTTCTATTATGTTACGCTCCTCCGGATTGTCCCACGCAAAGTGTATCATCTTAACCTTACATTTGCATATGAGGTCAAAGTTATTATCGTTCACAAGACGAATATCAAGTCCCTGAGTAAAATCGATATATGCTCTGCTGTCAATAAGCTGCTGTAGTAATTCCTCATGTTCCCTGCACGCCAGCAGGTTAGGGTCTAATAATTTTATGATATGCTGACCTTTCCAGAACTCGTCCAAGTCTGCCGCCTTAACAGATTTCCTGCCCTCTTTTTCTGAAACGATGCAGAATTCACAAGCTCTCGGACATCCTCTTGTTAAAAATCCATATGCTTCTTTGTATTCAGGATATAATCCGTAGTCAGGATAGCAATGCTCTATCTCATACGGCAGGCTGTTATTTAAACCATACCCTGTTCCGCCTTTCTGTATTTCATCTGTGTCTATGAAATATTCAAAATCCGCTGTGAAAGTAAATACTTTTGACTGATATACTCTGTCATAATGTTCAAATAAATTTACCCAATCCACATCATCGCCGCGCGCTTTATGATACGCTGATATTTTCATTAAAGGAAGGTTTGGAAAATTATGTCCGTCAACGTCAAGCAAGCCGATTTTCACGTTTTTATCACTCCCTTTTTCGCATATTTTTACAAGTCGTCCAAAAATGGCTCAAATCGCTTTGTAACTTGTTCTGCGATTACTTTCCCGTCTTTTTGTTTTTTCTTCCAAAAAACCCTCACAAATTGCCTGAACTGCCTTTTTGACGTGCGCCTTTACTCTGCACTCCGTCATCAACTTCAATTTTTGCCTCAATATATTTTCGGGTACTTATCGGGACTGACCGCACATACACTTTTTCAAGCTGTTCTGTCAAAATATCCTCTATTTTATCGTATGTATCCGGAGCCAATATTTTTATAGCCTGCAATTTATCAGCGCTGAAGCTCACTGTTATCTTATCCGTTTTCATACGCCATCACATCTCCATTTTCATGCCGTCTGAATCTTGTTCGGCGTATTGCGCCGCAAGCTCCGTATATTTTTCTTTATACTCGTCAATGGTATAGTCTTCTGACAGATAATTGTAATCATCATCCTCAATGGTAAGACCATCCGCTGTTGTGTATAGATGTCCGCATTCTTCTCTGGGTTCAAACGGTTCTTTGCTTATGACCGTTCCCCAATGATTAACCATAACATAATCTTTAATCTGAGCCATATCGCCTTTGCATTCATCATCGTGACGTATATCATAGCAACATACTCCTTTGGGCAAATCCGCGCGTTTGATTCTGTCACTTGTAAACAATACGGGCTTATAAAAAATTGTTACAAGCTGGAATTTCTTTTTAAGCAAAGCTTCCATCCGCTCATATTTATCCTTTGCCTCATTCAGCAATGTCTGAACATCATTTTGATTTATTCCAAGCAGTGTTTCTACATGGTCATAACCAAAACGGCTTACCTCTAACTGTTCGTTATATTTAGCCAGAATGTATCTGAATGGAACTTCTGTGTTTTCAAACATAGTCTTGACATTACAAGTTTTGGCATCTGTATCAATTGAGTTTATTATTCCGCTGAAAGTTTCAATCTCATCCGGAGCGGATAATGGTTCAGGTGTAACAAAAACTATTGTATCATCAACTTTGATTTTCTCTGCCATCATTCCCTCGCGCATACGCAGACGGATATTCTGACGAATGCCAAACTCTTTCGATGCATTAAATTGTTCAAGACTTATTCCCATAGATTTTAATGCTTTATTCATGATATTCCTTGCCTTATCCATGTCAAAATCGTTAATCATATAATGCATTCCATAATCTCCGAAATATGCAGTCATTCGTTCTTTGTCCGGGATATCCATGATTTCTTCATATGTTGCAATAAGGTCAACTGCATCTGTTTTAATATCTTTATCCGGTTTTTCATTTTCTCCGGCTATATACGCTCCCGGCTTTACAATACATTTTTCATACAGCTCAGGAGTACATTTTCCGAGAAACATATTTCTAAACTCCCGAAACCGTTCTTCACCTATACCGGATATTTGCAGTTTGCCATTGTCAAAAGATTCTACTTTTGCATCCAACATATCTTTCCACATTTCTTTACCGTATTTAGATAAGCATTTCAAAGAAAATTCCGGTATTGTTTGGACACATTCAGATTTTACACCTTTATGCTTGAGCTGTATGTCTTTCATATCAAGCTTCATAAGCTCCTTTAATTTCAAATAAATTTCATTCACGGTATACACCTCACTCTCATTACATACTCATATTAAATTCTGTTTCCTGCACATCATACAAAGTAATCTGAGAATTTTCCGGCATGGAATATGCTCTCAGCTTATTGGCGCATTCTTTGAAAGCCTCCGTATAATAGTCAGAGTGTTCGTATCTGCGCATTGCAATAAGGTCGTCCGAATCAATGGCTTTTTTCAAGCCTTCTTCATTGGCAGCCACAGCTTTTGCACCAATTTGTTCTAAGAATTTATCATCGACTGACATTATTTTTCTTTTGATAAATTTCAAGTCTGAATTTTCATCGAAAGCCGAAAGTGTTTTTCTCGCATTTTCCCTTATTTCATCCTGACGCGCTATGTAGTTTGCATCCATTTCCGGAGGCACATCTCTTTTACATATTTCTGGATACTCGCCATCTGTTATAGATTTTTCCAATTCAGATTTATAGAAAATAATATGTTGGCGTATTAAATTCAGATTTACTCCATCCGTCCAAAACGGGTCGCGGCAACCGTTCTCATATACGTTATCCCATCTGTCAAACCTTTCCTGCAATGAAGCAACATAGTCTTCGTTATTATTTTTTCTTGCCAAAATTCCTCACTCCTTTGCCTGATGATACATTATGTCAGCTCATCGTTATTCCCTGATCTGTTTCCATTTTGATTTTTTCTTCCATTTCCTCGGCGGTATGTATATAAAAATCATCGCTGTTCCAGAAATGAACATATATTTCATGACCGTCCGTTTTGATTTCGCGCTGCTCAAAGCCTTCACCCCAGCCGTCCGAAAGCTGACCGCTAACATATTCTTTTAAGTCTTCAAGCTCCATACTGTTAAGCGGTTTGGTCATCTTTACGGAAATAACGCCCATCATCTTATCATAGTAAAATCCAATGTCAGGTGTTATACTGTATACCTTGTTCCTGCAAATATTATCACGATGGAAATATTCAGCAAGCCCTCTCTTTCCGTCAAGCACATTTTCCTGTTTTATTCTTTCACGAACAGCTCTATATGGGCATTCTCCATCGAATTTCTTTTCCCCTCCGCTGTCTTCATCGTACTCCGTTATCTCCAGCGGCACATACAGTTCCATTTCATGAACGGCTTTCTGTCTCATTTCTTCTTCTAACTGTTCCTTGATATAATTTCCTATCTTTGGTGCAAAACACATATATCTTGCGTAATTATATCCGCCGGATGTATCCACCAGCAATCCGTCTCCGGACTCGTTTATAACGACAACACCATGACTCTTTTCGTCGGTTCTTTTATATTTTTTCTGATTGTACTTTTCTAAAATTGTTGAATCTTCCCCATTTGCTATCTCATAAAATTCATTGTCAGTTGTATATATGACCTCATCAACCAAAAAATTGGTCATACTATTTCCGATAACTGCCTTTCTTGCTAATACTGCTTTTAAAGAGATATTTGTCCTTTCTGGATACATTTCTTCTTCAAGGCTGCTCATGAAGTCATTGTCCATAATATCTCCGCACAAGTCTATTTTCAAATCCTCGGTTTTAAACATTATGCCGTACTCGTCTTCCTTTACGGAAGCCTCGTTCATATACGCAAATATATTATCTTTCCGTATATTCTCACCGTTTGAATTGATACAAACAAATTCGCCGTTTCCTTTATCTACAAAAATAGCAGGATCAACGCCCTGCTTATACATAACATAATTCGTTTCGTTTGTGCTGTTATTTGAAAACTTATTTACTTCAGTTTTAACGCATAAACAGTCTTCAAGATGCTTTTTTATTGTTTCATAATGTATAAATTCTCTCAATGTGTTCCCTCCATTCTAATACTGTATATTGTGATGCTACATTCCCATCTCTGGTTCTTCACCTTCCGGAGTATAGTTATAGCTTTCCAAGTCCGCCGTTTCCTCTGTTATTTTCTGCATGGGAAGCAATATCTTATTTAACTCTGTCAGATATTCTTCGTCTGTGCAGTCGGTTACATATATCTGATTTGTTTTTATAAGAGTTTTTCCGTCCTCCGTTATAATTTTTAAATCTCCATAGATACCATGCCTGCATATAAATTCTGCTACTGCCTCTGTGCTTCTCAAATTCTTGTTTCCAATTACAGACCTTCCGATGAGTTTTCTATATTCTTTCGCCATAAAATCACCTGTCTTTAAAATGATATTTTAATTACTGTATCAGCCTTCCAAATCCGTACATATGACTCGACCAGTAGTCTGAGTCAATAGACGCATACTGAATCGGATTTCCGCAATGCAACATGAGCCCGTCACCGACAAAAATCCCGATATGAGTTACTGCTTCATTGGTTACATATGTCCTTGTAAAGAACACCAAATCACCCGGTCTTGCTTCTGCTCTGGAAACTTTTGCACACTGGTCATATATGCCCTGAGCTGTTGTTCTCGGCAGATTATACACACCTGAATGTGTGTAAGACCAGCAGACGAAGCCGGAGCAGTCAAACGAAGTTGACGGCGAAGAACCGCCCCATACATACGGAAATCCTATATATTTGGTCGCCTCGCCCATCAGTTTTGCAAACGTAGCGTCCGAATACGCCGCTGGAGGCGGACCGTTATATTGAACTCCGTCATTCCCCGCATTGCTTATTCCATACCGAAGCACCGAATACAACTCATTCACCTGTTGTTTTGTCGTAGCAGTCATCATGATTCCCGTTACTGCTTGTAATCGGTCTAATGCCGTATCCATACTGCAAGGGCTGACCGTTTCCTCGCCTTCGTCATTAGTGGTACGGTCAATGAAACATTCGACAAAGTCGCTATAAAAACTATCCGGCATATTCTTTTCCTCACCGAAATACAAGGTGTAGAATACTGCGTGAATCTGGTCTTTATCCAAATCGGGGCATTTGTCGTTCACATTTGCATCAATCTTTCTGTAACAGCTCTTTATTTCGCCTATAAACTGACGATATGATTCCGATGCTGTTATCGAAGCGGAATCGTCATAGGAAAATATATTTAAAAATGCGGCTACTACTCCGACTACCATCAGAATAACGCCGCATATTATTGAGCCTATCGCCGTCCATACTCTTTTATCTGTTGCTAAAGACAGTATTGCTTTTACCGCTTTAGGGCTTGCCATACGCTGCACCTCCTCGTCAGTTCATTGTCATTCCATCTTCCTGTTCATCTTCAAAAAATTCAGATAACGAGCTGTATCCCATTGATTTTATCTCATCATTACTCATTCCAATCTCATTATGCAACGTATGATATAACCCGTTTGTGCATTCATACCCGGCAATATAATTTATCGCTTTACATAGCAGCTCACTCATTCTCGAAGCTTGATTCTGTTTTCTTGACTGAACTTCCTGAACCATAAATTCATCATTATCTGTGCTGTATAGCACTTCATTACAATTCATACACTCTATCGAAACACACACGCCGTCCCCATATTCGGCAGCTTCAATCTCATGTCCAACGTGATTTTTTAGTGTCCCTTTATCATCTTCCGCATATAGAATAAAGTCATCCTTTATATTTCGTATCTGATAATTGCTTCCGTTTTGTTCGCATACAAGCTGCATTTCATCAGCCTGCATAAAATATTCACTAACATAAAACGCTCGGCAACTCATTTCGTATTTGTGCGCACACGCTTGTTCCATAACATTTATAAAGGTTTGTTTTTCCTCTTCTGTCGGGATATACTGTCTTTCATACGAATCAGCATCAGCGTCAATATAATACACTATATTTAAGTCTTTTGTTACCGGATTATAATCGGCATAGAGATTTACCCATGCGCTGTCGTCATTTCCTGTATTTATGCCAAATTTTTTGTCTACATCAAAATATGTTTCAATCACTGCGTTTATCGCCCGTCTATCTGTATTCAATTCTAAATCTTCTCTTATCAGTAAATCCCGTTCCTCTAACGTATTAAAATAATCATTTTTCACAGCTATCTCCTTTCCGTGCAAATAAAAAGAACAACCAATTTTAATTTCGATTGTTCTTCTGCACTATTATTTATTCGCCGCGCATCTCTTTCCGAAGCTGTATGAACTCGGCTTTTTCCTTTTCGTTTGCTTCTCTTACATCCTCTTTCCCGCAGTCCGGACATCTATCAGGTTTGCTTGCTTGCTCAAATTGAAATCTGCAGGCATCGCATATGTAGTATCCCATTTGATTCCACCTCCGTACAACATATTTTATTGAACATTATAGCATAAAAATCATGTCAAGTCCATACCTTGACTGACATTCGTTTCCTCATGCTCCATATCGCTGTCGGACAGTGCATCCTGTATCTCCGCTTCCGTCATGTCTATTTCCTTTTGAAGTATGGATTTGGTTTCATCATCTCCAAGCGTGACTCTCATATGGTTAATTAAACGATAGAACAGTCCCTCTGTCCTCTTGAATCCTGCTTCTTTCTTTTCAAGCTGATAATATGCCCAATCGGCATCAATCATTTTTTTGATTCCGCTTTCAATGTCTTTGACTGTACTGTCCTGAAATTCAAACCCTATCATCATATTGAAATCGCCAAGACAATGTTCAAATTCTTTATCATTCTCATCGTAGACTTCACAAGATATTTCATCAACCGCCTTTCCGCACCTGATGGCTGACTTATAGTCAGGCTTTGTTTTTATTATATAACCGTCATATTTCATCATCTTTATCTGCCTCCTGCCGTTCCGAATAATGCTTCCTTGTATGAAGGAGCTTTCACCATCAAGTTATACCGCTCATTTCCGCATTTATACAGGCATACGCCTCTTTGCGGATAGCGTATAAGGTTATATTCGCTCTCGTCAAGCTGCAAGGTGTCCATATAGAATTTTGCGTCTATATTTCCCGCATTAAACAAAAACGAATGTGTCGGGATTGAAAACAGCGGTTTCGTGTATTCAGCTATTCCCGGCAAATTATAGTCTTCAAGGTTTTGGCTTGCCAATACAATAGCCGATTCCTTCTTTCGCACTCGCTTTGAAAAGTTTCGGATATACTCAACCGCTACTATATTCGATAAAAACAAGTAAAACTCGTCTATCGCCGCTACGGTGTTTCCGTATGTCAATAGCTGATTTGACATATACGAAAGCACGTTAAACAGCAGCGCATTCCTGATATTTTTACTCGCCTCCAATAACCCCTTCACTCCGAATACAACAAAACGGTCACTTTTAATATTCGTATGACCGTTAAAGAACTTGCTTTCCGCGCCGATACACATTGAATGGATACCGAGCAATATTTCCTGAAGCAAGGTTTCCGTATATATCGGCTTTTCTGCTTTGTTATAATTCTTATATTCATTTTCAATGAAATGATACAAGTCAGACATTATGGGATAATCAGCCGGTGATAACTTTGTAAAATCGGTATTGTCACTTATATTCCATGACTTATACAATTTTTCGAGCATAATCTCAATTGTATCAATATGCGAATCTGAAAAATCCTTATATGATGCGAAGAAATCACGCAAAAACGATATATGCTGACTAAGCCTTGTCTTCTTTTTAAAGGTTTCAATATTTGCATCGTCATCATATCTTTCGTCATTGTCATTCCACAGCTTAGGCTCTAACGGATTTATAAGGTACTGCCCGGACATAAGGTCAACAAAGTATCCGCCCAAATTATTGCATAAATCAATATACTCATGCTCCGGATCAAGGCATGTAACGCTCTTGCCTGATTCCAACATATTTATCAAAAGTAATTTTAATAAATATGACTTACCCTGTCCTGAGTTGCCGAGTATAAGGACATTACTGTTAGTCTTATCATCGGTTCGCTTATTAAAATCCACAATAATGTTACTGCCAAACTTATCTCTGCCGAGATAAAAGCCGTTTGCATCTGTCTTTCCTGAATAATTAAACGGATAGAGATTCGCCACACTTGACGCAGGCAGCACACGTTCAAACTGTTCCGCAAATGCGTTGTATCCGCTTGGCATAACCGAGATAAATCCCTGCTGCTGACGAAGCATCAGCTTATCTACATTCAGCTTTGAGCGTATCAGCTCCGTCAGCACCTCTGTCTGGAGTTCTTTTAATTGGTCAAGTTCATGAGCAATCAGTTCAATATATACGGCTGTATGAATAAGCGGTTCTCTGTTTCTGTGCATTGTCGTCACAAGATTGGTCACATCCTGCAAGTTACCTTCTGCCACAACCGTTTCCTGCAAGTCATTCGTATTGCTTTTTTTCAGCTTATTCTTGTTTGCCGCATTGGATATGATTTTCCTCTCTTCTGCCGCTGTAACGTGTTTTGTATATATTTTCAGCGTTACTCCGTCTTTTTCGCCCAAGTGCTTCAGTATTGCCTGTTCTTCCGTTGTTGTAGGATATTCCCTCAACGCCCATACGCTCCGGTATGTATTACCGCATATAAAATAATCGGGAAAGAATTTTATAACAGACGGCGAAATCATATCAACAAACGATTTTATTTTAATATTTTCAACTTCTTTTTCTCGTTTTCGCTTTGCCATTTCATCTTACCTCCTCATCTCCAAGTATTACCCATCGGTCACCGTCATGCTCATCAAAAGAATCCTGTGTCACATTCTGTTCAAAGTACACAGCTACAATTCTTTGGATATCCTCGTGCGATGCGCGTTTTATTGAAAAGCCCTGCTCTTTCAAAGTCTTTTCTATTCTGTTTAGATACGGCACAACTTCTTTCTCGTTCTGTTCCCTTAAACGCACTACCATTGCAAATTCACGGGCTGTGGCTGTCTGTACCTGAATATTATCCAAATGAGCCATGTCCTGTTCTAAGAGCTGACGGATAATATAATTCGTTTCTTCTTCCATTCTCTTTTTCAGATACCGTTTATTCCCGTCAAAGTTCTCACGGCTGTTATATGCGCACATTTCAATCTCCGCCATACCTTTCAGCACCGTCATCAGCGCATATACTCTTGCCCTTATGCTTTCTTCCGACAAAACTGAAATATTGGTAGGCTTAACAAGAAAATATACCAATTCCCCATAGCCATAGGTTACAAGCGAGAAATCCGATATATCTTGTATGCCTATAAGCTTTCTCGTTGATGTCCGCTGCCGTTCTGCTTTCCTGTTCTTATTCATCACTGTCAAGCCTCCATTCATAGGTCTGCTGTCGGGCAAAATAGCTCCAGCCGTTTTTTATAAACATCATAATGGATATATCATCAACCCTTATTGTCAAAAAGCCATATCCCGCTGTCGCCGCCAACGGCAGCATAAAGCCTGTCTTTGTTAATGCAAGAATGGATATAATGCCGCATACGGCGATAATTCCTATATCCTTTAGTTCCCACATCCACATTACAGCTTTTGATTTTAAATTATCCGGATATATATACATTCAATCTCTCCTCTCCTGTTTTGAATAAAAGAAAAGAGACCGCTTATTTCTAAGCAATCTCCTATTCGCTCACTCTGTTTTACATAGACAATGCCGGAGCTTCCTCCTGATTTATATCCTGAACCTGTGCAAGTACGGGCAAGAGTATTTTTTCATATCTTGCTCCGATATATGTTTTATAAAACTCTTTCTGCAATTCAGATATATACGGAACATCGTCTATGAAGTCATTTATCTTTTCAATATCAATTCTCGGTACTATTCGTTTTACAGCCTCATTTAAGTCTTTATTTCCGCTGGACATCATAAAATCATAATACTTGATTTTTTCTCCGTTATATTTTATAGCTGATGTCGGAAAATTATATAGCCTCGTATTTCGTTCTTCTTCCACCTCGATAATTTTTTGCATGGTTTTTTCATCAGCTCGTGACAATAGACAGCTTCCGCAGTCATATACAGGAGCAATCTCTGTGGTTTTTATATTCGGATTATATAAAAGTCCCCAATTTCCGTTATGTCTGTCAAAATTTCCTGCAAATGCGTCTGCGACAAACATATCCCAAAAATGTTCTTTTAGGTTCTGAGGATTTACAAAACCCTGCTTTTCTATTATTTCGAGTATATCGTCAAGTTCCGTTTCGGTTCCTGATGATGATGTTTCCGTGTCAATTACTGAGTTTTTTATTGAACAAAAGTCAAGAAATCTTTTCCCATCTGCCGTAAAATCTTTGCAGGCGCAAACAACCTTTTCCTTCCCTGACACCGAAAATACTCCAAGCAATGTCTTATGTGTATTGATTCCAAGCATATTAAAAATACTGCTTACGATATGCTCGCTTATACAACTGTTTGTATATGACGGTCCCGCAGGCTTACTCTTGGATGATGCCGGAAATTTAATCATATATTCTTCACCGTTATATTCAACCGCTATTTTCTTTCCGTTCGCACCGTTGTATGCCCTTCCCGCAATTCTTTTGCAATCTGTAAAATCAATTCTATCCTGCACTGTTTCACCTTCTCCTTAAAAATCTTGATTTGACTACTTTTTACTTACGGCTTTCACTACTGCCTGTGTTGTCCTTACCGCAGCCTGCGTTGCGTAATATGTACTCATTATATTTACCCTTGACGATGTGTCAAGACCAAATCTGTCTGCAATTCTCGGCACTTCATTGGCTGCAAGCATAATTCCGAGTCCAAGAAGCATATGGTCTCCGAATGTCAGAAGTCCTGCAAATAACAATGAATTCTGTAAAAATGCCGTTACGCATAAGGCTATTACTTGCTTGCACCAATCCACGAATCCATCCTGATGCCCTCGTGTCAAACCGAAAATGTACAGTGAACCGACAGCAATATTGGTCATCATGATTCCTCCGCGCTTTATATTTGCAAAAAACACTTTTATCACCGCATATCCAAGCGCTATCATAGTAAACAGATTAAATGGATTTATTTCTGTGGACAATGACAGAAGCTGTTTTGTCGACATCTCTGACAAATCCGCCAATTCACCGCCGTATAAACCTGTCATTGCATTACCTAATCCGTTTTGCACGTCTATGGCAAGTTTATATAACTCTATCGGCAGCACTGTAAATAAATTAACAGCCATAAAGCCCTTTATGGCTCCAAGCGCGGCATCTCTGATATTACCTTGTCCGTTCTGCCACGCTATGGCGCAGTCGAATACTGCAACAACCAACGCTATTACATACATTGACCAGCCGAACAGCCGGAAGAATTCTATCACCGCCTGTATCCACGGAAGCTCAAATATTTCTACTCCCATCCCGCTCAGATACGAAAAAAAGGTCTGGATAAATTCCATGACCTTTCCGTATAGCCAATCTAAAAACCAATTAAATACAAACATATTCTACATCATCTCCCCTTTCATTTTATTTCACACCTATCACTCTTAATTGAATATCGAAATACGTCCTTCAATAATTCTGATGTGTGTGATTTTATTATCCATTCCAATCCAATTTAATAGCAGTTCAAATTTATACTAACTGTTCCTGTGTCATACCACAATCCTGAAAAATATCATTTTTGCTGATATCGGAATTATAATATTGTTCTTTAATTTCCGCAATATCAATGTTATTTCCGCCCGTAAAATAATATTCATCCTCTGAAAGATTGATTCGTATCAATGCTGCAAAAGGTTCATCATTGATATAACCTTGAAATCTACCTTTCTTGTCCATTTCTCCTAACAGTTCTAAGTCTCTGACAAAATTCTTAATAGCGTCATCTTCTGTTTTGTAATTTAAGTAATACACATCAGAACAAATTGAAGGAACATCACTTGTATCTTCTCCTACCAACACATTTGTACCTGTTGCTAATATTAAATTACTTTTTACAGAATCTTTGATATCGGAATATTCTCTTTTAATAGCGATCACTTTAATATTATTTTTTGCACAATGTTTACTCATTGCATCAAATTGACTGCCTAAGTCCATATCCTTGCCGTTTTCAACGCCCGTGCGTTTATAAATGTATGTTTTTTCTTCCATAACAACAGATTCCTTTCTCCATATTTGTATTCTTATGAGGTTTCCCTGATTATATCACTAATCATAAATTAAATCAAGTTATTATATAAAATGGGTTGAAATTTTAATAATCGGGTTAAATCTTAACTTGATTATTTTTTATTTTACCCCTTTCATTCTAAATCCTCTTGGTTAAATATTAAAATCCATTCATAATCTGTGATAACTCTGATACATGTTCCTGTCTATTATCTTTGCCGATTTCTATCTCTGATGCTATATCATCTTTAACTTGTTTTAGCTTTTCAGACGTTATATCTGCATCATATATGTCCTGTCCTGTATTTGTCTGATATGCGTCTATTGCCACATAATTGAATGTTTCCCATGTGCAACCGCCGTTTTTTGCTTTCAAACTAAGTTCTGTAATGCTTTTAGGCTCTTTTATCGCCTTCATATATACATCCTTGCCTTGAGCAATAAGCCACCCTCGAAAATCCATAAAGCCGTCATCGCTTAAACCGCCATCATTCAGTACACAGCCGACATCATAAACAGATTCGCTGTTTGCAATTTTTATGTATTCCTCATTTATGGCATAGAACAACGCTATATGTTCCGGCTCCATACGCGACAGACGCTCTGTCAGTATTTGCTCCATAACCTCATAATCGCCTCCGCTCTGCTGCCTTGCGGTATCTATCATTTCCCAGAATATATCCTTATTCATTTTTTGATAAGGCGCAGACCTTTTTCGTTCCGCAGCTATAAGCTCATTCAGATTATCGCCTTTATAATACTGTGTCGGTTCCGATTCAAAAGTCTCATATGCGTCGTTTATTAAATTTTCAATACTTCTCACTCTTAAATCATCACTGTTTTCGCTTAACCGCATACAGTAATCTTTAACCTGATTATCGTCCATGCGTCTGATTAAATAAGCAAGCAGATTTAATTCCCCAATATCCGTCTCTCTGCTTTTAATCGTATTTTCTAATAGCGGAATGTCAATGCTTCGATATTTCCCTGTTCCGGCATATCGTATATCTACACAATTTTTTTGTTTTATGCCTAAGTCAATACAGAAATCCTTTAATCTGCCGTCACGTTCCGGAAGCTCAACAGTCCCGTATCTGCCTTTGTTTTTTGCTAACACTGTAATAATTTTTATCATCTCCCTCCAAATATAATTTTAATAAGGTATTCCAACATATTCACATATGTTTTTATAATCAAGTTTATCAAATAAATAATCATAGATTGCCGGATGCGTATTTTTTAACCGTTGTATCCTATTTGGCTGACTATCCAAATGGCAGCCGTACAAACACCCTGCACATCCTGTTCTTTGGTATCCGGAAAATGAAAGATTCCCATCTCTTTGTTCAATAATATCACCATACAAAGAGCAGTACGGAATACCTGTTATTTTAATATATCTCAATATATCCTGTGCAGTCCAAAATGAAAGCGGTGTTGATTTTGGTTCAGCCGCATTAAAGGCATTACACCCTTGTTTAAGCCACACTTGCCGTCTGAGCATACTTTCTTCGGCAAGAGTGCCTACTATAAGTTTGTACCCTGTCCGTTTGCTGTATTTTTTTATGGGAGCCTTTTTTAGATGATAGCAGCATTTATCATCAATTTTGAATGGAGCTTCTATGAGATATTGCCATTTAGGAGGAATACAGTATTTTGAATGCGGTATTATTCCTGTTCTTAAAAACTCGTCAGCAGTTTTCTTTGAAAAACCAAACATACATTTCATAAAAGAAAACGGAATGTCTGAAAAATTATCTCTCAGCCATTCCGCAGATTTTAAATGTATTTTATTTTTATATGCTTCCATACAACCGCCATATGTTTGCATTCGATGTATGTAGTTAGACACTTCTTTGGATATTACAGGATACCCGTACTTTTGAATTACTCTGCTGTAATTCGTGTTTGGATGTATAATATCAACATTATCAAAGGTTTTTACAAACTGTATTATTTCAGGGAACTCCATCGTTGTATTAACAAACACTGCTTTAATATTAGGGATTGCTCTCCTTGCTAAATCAAGAAGTATCGTTGAATCCACTCCTCCTGAGAATGATATAGCAACTTTCCCGTCATAATATTTATACCATTCTATTATTCTTAGCTGAGTCACTCTTACTTTCCGTTCAAGAGACCATCTTTGCATAGTTATTAAATCTTTATTTGTATAAATAGCAATCGCCTCCTGCTGTCACATCTGCATTCCGCCCATTGCCTGTTCCTCGCTCTGTTCTTGGAATACTTCTGTATATTCTGCTATTGATTCACTTAGCTTTACAAAATCTTCTTTTGTTGGCTGATATGCGTACCATTCAAGCTTATTACCATCAATCCACATATGCGGGCTAACTCCATTTTGCGAAAAATTTGGATTGTCAGGGACTTTCTTGATTCCCCATAACTCCTTTAATCTAATGGTATTTACATCCACTTCTCCATCTGTGCGGTTTATAACACGCAGTCTAACTGCATCATAATGATTGCTGACTATTGTAGCATTTACAAACTCAGCTTTAAATTTCAAGTCTTTTCCCAATGATGCATAACACGCTCTGCCAACATATTTCACATTGCTCAGTGTTTCAACATTATCAAATATCTTTCTCAATTCTTTTTCAAATGTTGTATACATAAAATTTCACCTCTATTTTTTATACAGCAGAGGCTGTGCATTTCAGCACAGCCCCGCCATCTCTTACATTCCAAGTATTCCCCATAGATATGTAGGCGCTGTCAATACGAATACCAGACAGGCAAATAAAATTGCCGGAGCTGTCCATTCAAACTGTCCGCTCTTTCGGTAATCAAAGTATGCAGAACCTAATTTCACGAAGAAAAATACTGCAAGTATCAGGTCAAGCACAGGGAAAACCACGTTATTAACAACTGTTTTTATCTGTGTTCTCGCCGTATTCCATGTACTTTCTACCGCTGATGCAACATTTCCTTCCGCAAATACCGGAACAGCAATCAGCAATAAAAGGCTGATTACCGCAATAATAACTGCAATTCTTTTTATTTTCATCGTTCTTTACCTCCAAATTTAATTTATTTTTTCGGCGCTATATGCCAATCTTCAAACAGATTTCCCGATATTTCAAGCATTCCGCTCTGATTGACTCGAAGCATTCCGGCAGGAGTCCATGCATCATATATCTGTGTATATGATTTGTATTCCCCGTCGGGATACCAAATCGGAGTAAAATGCGCCCTGCTCTTATATGTTGAATATCTGTTTTCTTTAAATTTGAATGCTGACTGATATGTTTGAATATCTTTATCAAGCACTCTGAAATAGGTCTGATACTGAAACTCAGGAAAATACATAACCGCTGTCTGTGCCTGCGTGTATGCTGTTGCAGGCGCGTCTGTTTCTATATGCGTTTCAGTATTTACACGAAATCCATATCCTGACTTCATTCTTGAGCCAAACCCTGTTGCTGCCCATACATCGGGCAATATATTCTGATTTACTTTCAACGAAGCTTCATAACGGTTATATTTAAAGTCATACCAGCCATTATCTATCCATTGTCCGTTGTCTGTCCAATGCGTGTCTTCCCACACCCAATCTGACACCCATATCCAATACGCATGCCAAGCTGCCGACCAGACTCCCCAGCTTAAATTAGGTGTCTGCGTTTCACTTGGGATATTGGGAACTATAAACGCATCATTCCTGTCATCAGCTTTCGGATCGGGCGGCTCATTATCTGTTAAATCCTCTACTGCTGCCAGAATATATTTTGTTCTTCCGCCAATGGTGACTCTTATGGATACATCCTGCGGATTGGGCGGCGTCCGCCATTTTACCCATACAAGCTGAGATTCACCTTCCGGAATTACTATGTCCTTTACAATATAATTCTGTCCGCCAATAACAAAACGCGCCGTCAGCGGATTGTCCGGATTATATTCTCTGTCCGCATCTATTTGTACAGCCGTTATCACCTCAGTATCTGTACGATATTCATATCGTGTTACTGCTGTACCCGAAGAACCGTAATTCGGAGTATACGAGCCGGGAAATTCATAATCTGTTATGATTTCTTCTTCAGTGAATCTTACTATGCCAAGTCCAAGATAGTTTATTATTGTGTCATTGGATACCGCCTTTGTTGTGGAACCTGTCCATGCCGTGTACCCTAAATCAGCGTGTTCCAAGAACATTGCAAGCGGCAGATTTTTATGTGATAAACTCACCATTTTAGCGCGGAGTCCTCCGCTTAATATTTGGTCATACAAAGCTGCCTGATGCGCTGACATTGCGAAATACTGACCGTTAAACAAAAAGTATGCAATAGGCTCTATAAGGATTTTATAATTGCCGCTTATCAATGTATCGTAGTCAATGCCTGTTACATTGGCTACGAGCTGTACTGCATATTCACTGCAAAAATACCGTTTAATCTCCTCAATACTCGCGGCTCCGCTTGCGCTTGATATAATCTTTGGCATTGCCAAAGTCGGGCGAACAACGCTGTAATCTCCTGCCTGTACGCTGAGTGACAGCCCGTCACGATAGCTAAGTTTACTGTGTATTCCAAAATTATAAACTGTGCTTCTCAAATCAAAACTCGCCATATCAAAGGAACTTGAAACCTGTGCGCCATCCGATACCCTTATAACGGTTACTCTTACGCCTTCCTCTCCGGGAATCCACATATTTGTAGATGTGCCGCTGCCCATGCCTCCACCGCCGTTATCCACATTGCCCTCGCCCACTGCCATTGCGGTTACTGCAAAATTCGCAAATATGAAAAGCGCAGAAATAAATAAAACAAATCTTTTCATGTAAACCTCCCTTCGGATTGCACATAAAAAGACTATCTTTTTACAGATAGCCTTTTCACGCATGTCATATAACATTTTTATTATGTAATCCCCTGCATACCCTCGTCCATAGACTCGTCACAGGTTTCTGCTTTATCAAACCCGCCCAGCTTATTCGGCACATAATCTGAAAGCCATGTTCCTCCAAACTGTTCGTGTGTTTTAATGCGCCATATTACCAGCTTTTCCATATCTATCTTGACTGTTTCGTTAAATGGGAACAATAGACATGTGCTGTTCCCATTTTGGAATTTCTGTATGTCCTCAAATTTTGTACCGTCAAGCAGTATGCCGTCTTCAGTGAGCATTTGATTGATTCCGTTGAGCCATTCATGCAAATTTCCTCCGCAGCCTTGCAGAATAAGCCCTTCGTCATTATTCATTTTGCGGAGCGATTCCGTTGTTATGTCCTGTATAGCCATTCTGTATTCACCTCAATCCATAACGCCTACCATTTTATTTATATCCCCTGTTGACTGACCTGTTTGTGATTGTGTACTTCCGCCCTGCTCCACATAGCCAAATCCCTCTACATACACATTTCCGCTGTCAGATTTGGCAGTTTGTGTTGTCTGCTGATTGGTTTTTTCCTCAACTACCGTTTGTTCTTGGCTATATGTTGGCGGAGTATCCGGATTGGTATAGCTTCCCTGTGCTTTGGGCTTTTCCGGAGCTTTTGCCGTTTTTGCCTTTACAGGCTCATTTCTCTGTACTTCGGCAATAACTTCCTTACCTGTATCCTCGTCTGTAATTTTCTCATACACCACAGGCGATTGTGTATCAGTATTGATGTTCACCGTGACCGCCTGCTCCTCCAACGCTTTATCTGTCGGAACGGGCGTATCGTGTATCGGTTCAGGTCTTAACATATACCATGCCGCGCCTGTTCCGATGACTGCCATTACTGCCACTCCCGCTGTTACAGCTTTTATTCTCTTTTTCATTTGCCTTAAACCTCCTTCTCATATAAGACTTTCTTACCATAAGTTATCCTCGTTATATCCATAGGTGTGAAACTCCTGTGTATACCATACACTGCTTCAAATTCCCTTCTGTCTTTCGCTTGCATATACCAATTTGAATATGATCCCCGACAATCGTTTCTGAGATTGCTTGCTTCGTGCTTGAATGTAAGCTCTTTCCCGTCCATAACAGTTGTTACATTGACTGTTTTACATCCTTCGGGTATTGATTGGATTATATTTTTCATTGCTGTCAGTGATTTATCTTTACCGTTTTCAAGTTCTTGAATCTTCTGCTGTGTCATAAGATTTAGTACAATTTCTTCTACTATCTCATCTTTATTCTCGGCAAGATACGTTTCTGCCGTTTCCTTTACTATCGTTTCCGAATCCAGAATATATCTCATAAGTTTATTGCTAAAGTCATAGACATTGTAATCACACTGATATGTAAAATCCGTATTTATATCTTGCAAATATATTTTTCTTGCGCTTTCGCCGGCATAATACTCTTGGGATTCCTGTTGACTTTTAGTTGTATCATCAAGCTTTATATCGCTTTCAAATTCTGCAACCATTTCCTCAACCCGTTCATTTACCTGACTTTCAAATTCTGCCTGCAAAGTCGGACTCTCCAGCTCCTTATACTTATCATCTCCGATCAGCTTCCTTGTTGTGTACTGCACGTCATAAAGCTGTCCTGTTTCTCTCCTGTATAGCCCCTGATATTCAGGATTATCATGCAGAGGGATTATTCCGTCTCGTATACGACAGTATGCATAGATGATGTCTAATCCATTGGATAGTTTATGCCTGAAATATGCGAGTTCTGACGAATGTGTTTTGAGCATATACATTTCCTCACTTCCGCTTTTTAGCCATGTCATAAATTTTTCTTGTGACATTGTTCATCACTCTCCTTCACAACAAACAATATCACAGAGAATTTTACAAGTCTATAAAAGCTTTTATAATCTACAAAACAAATAAAAGACGGCTTATATAATATATGAAATGCACTATAAATCTTAGAGTAGCTGTATTCCACTATCACTTAAACCGTCATCGATTTCAGAAATTGATTCGTTTTCCTCATCACTGATTTCTTGTTTGTAATACTGAGGTGCATTGTTTTTGAACTTATCTATGAGAAATTGTCTTCCTCCGATTTTTAAAGCAGCCATAAATGCACCATCTACATTCTCATACTTATGTTCAGCCTTTGGCGTAAACAACGCTTCGCCAATATGTGGATATGCACCTTCATATGTCCCGATAGTAAACTTTCCGTCTGGTGATATTCTCATAAAGTATCCATCATCGCCGCCAATATAGTATAGATATCCTTTTCCATTTAACTTGGTAACACTATCCTCTACCCATTGCGATGTGCTAATATCAGTTATACTCCTCCAATATTCAAACTCTTGTTCTGTCAATTATTTCACTCCCTACTATAAAATTATTTGTAGCATCGCCCATATATTGATATCTCCGTCCGACAAAACACAAATTTCAAAGCATATGAAACGCATTAAAATTTTGGCATATACTCAGCTTTAACCTTCATAGTGAATTGTATCGGAACATACTCTCTGCCTCCGAACCTTACAGGAATTTCAACGTCAATATATACGGTTCCGTTCAGATTTTTCTCCGCATCACCCTGTGCGAATTCTGTATTTTCGAACTCAATCCTCATATTGGATATACTGTACTCCTTAACGCTGCCTGCATATTTCGTATATTTCCCGCTTTCCTCAGTCAATGCAAGAAGCTCATTAAGCCGTGCATACACGTTTCCCGTGTCCACTGTTTCTGTAAAGTCCGTATCCACATAGGTATAGCCCCCGCTGTATCCTTCCCGGAGCTGACTGTATGTATCATCATAATTTGCCGTTACTGCGGATATAAGCGCAGACTGTACTGCTTCTTTAATGCCTCGGCATATAATCAGCATTTGCATATATTCAAATATAACGCACATTACAAGTATCAAAGCCATGCAGACTGCTACCGACAGAACCGTAGCGTTTCCTTTATTATTCCTTATCATTTATGATACACCTCGCTCCTGCCTGCCGCTCTCGCCGTAAGCGTTACCGGAAATGAACCAAACCCGCCGAAGCCGATATCATATTCTTCGGTTAATGTGACAGTGAATTCCTCGTTTAACTGAATATTTCCTGTCTTTGACCATTCCACTTCCGGATGTAAGCCGAGTTTTTCCTGTAATACAAGTTCACGGCTTGCGGTCTCGCTTCCAATTCTGCCGCAGATTTCTGCTTCACGGCACAATTCCTGAGCAAAGCTGTCAAGCTGTGATTTTGCTATGTATACAGGAAAAACACTGACCGCCAGAGCAATTACCATCATTGCGGAAAGGATTATAACCACAACATCTATATATCCTGAGCCGCGATTACATTTAAGCTTTCTTAGCATATGTCCATACCACCCCGTCTTCCGTCAGTGCTGTAGCCCTCAAATTCTCCGTTTTCAGCCATTTCCCGTATTTTAGATATATCACCGCCGTCTGCAATATAGTCTGCCGCGCCGACCATCTCGCCTTCAAGGACAAGAGTATTGGTTTTTCCCAAGTCATATACTTTCTGAATGATGTCTTTACCGTATTTAAACGAAACAGAATCCAATGCCTCAATAAATTCTTCGTATGGATTGTCCGTTAAATCTATATTATCCTCAGTATCAACGCTTAAGGTTCTATGAAAGTCCAGCCATGTCGCTGTTGTATCAAAATCAGTCTTGGGTACAAGGTCTATAATCTTATTTATAGCATCGTGCCTGAATCTTGTTTCCGGCAATATGGCATCGCTTTTTACCGCATACGGACAAGTAAGTAAATCCATACCGCCAAGCTTGTACATTACTGCTTCCATATCTTCTTTGAATGAACGCTCACCAAATTCAATATTATCGAGCAGCACCGCAAATGGTTTTTCAAACTGCATAAGGACTTTTGCATCATACTCATCAAAGCAATAGTCCGGACTGAATACCCTTTTAGCCAATTCATCCGCAACATATATTTTTGACTGAATACCGTACTTTGTACCGCCCTTCTCATATTCTTTAAGCATTATTGCTTTAAGCTGTTCCGACTCTTTATTTGTTTTATAGTCCAAAATCTCTTTATCTTCAATTGTCCATAATGTATGATTTAAGGTATCATATATCGGAGCCTTATCCTCCTGATACCATTCGCAAATTGTATGAAGAGGCTGCCGAAGCTTCATGAAGTGTTTGAGCGCCTTATCGTCTATTGGTTTATCACGCATCAGATACTCATAGATTTGCTTCATATCCGCAATTTTTTCACTATTCTCCATCACTTCATCCGGACCATATTCCTCAACCTCTTGAAGAAAGTCATCATATTCTTCTTCAATTCTCTTATAAAACAAGTCTTTATCCGTCATCTATATCACCTCGCCTTCTAAAACATTACACCCAATGACTGTATCACCTGCACAGCAATTATAATCAGGTATGTCGCAAGAAAACACATAAGCATTATCATTGAAAATATACGGATTTTGCCGGGAATTTTCTGCGCCTGTGCTTTAAGCTTCCTGAGTTCCGTCTGCTTGAAATCATGCGAGAGCATCTGAAAGTACATTATTCCGTCATCGCCGCGGATTACAGATATGAGTCCTCTGACTACGTCTGAAAGCTGAGGAGAATTCACTCGTGCCTCCAATCGCATCAATGCCACCTCGTAACCTCCGGAGCGCATATCCGCGCAGGTAATACCAATTTCGTCTGCAAATACCGGCGTTGTAGTCTTTTTAAAGGATTCCAGAATTGACAGCACATCACGGCTTGTCTTCAATTCCTGCTCTATCGTGGATACAAATCTGAGCAGTTCTGTCTCTATTTCCGCTCTCTTGCTCTGCATTTGGTTTTCTGCCTTCTGATATTCCCTGAAATACACCAATACTGCAAGAATAAGCACTATGACCGCTATCAAAGGAAATATTGCAAGACATGGAATTACAAGCAGACCTACCGACACTGCTTTTATTACCGCATGCGCTTGATAACATTCAGGCGTCATTTTAATTCCTGCCGCTTCAAGCGTTGCGGAAAGCCTGTTTTTCTTGTATTTATCCATCGGCATAAATCTTGACAGCTTTATGCTTAAATCCATTATTATAGCTTCAATAACTGTCGTGAGCTTCCTGTCTGTTCTGCCCATATTCATAATTGCCTTTGAAGATTTTAGATATGGTATTTTCAATCTGTCAGCGATTATGAAATACAAGCCGAATGATAAGCCTATAATTAAAATCATATATCTCATTCTCTCACCTTCTTTGTTTTTTGAATACCCAAAAATATGTATGTACCTTGCGGAGATGTCTCTGTGTAACATTTGGATTATAGATTTTATGTTCTCTAATCAGAATCGCTATATCTTTGGCGTAAAAACCAATCTCTTTTGCCCAATTATATACCAAACAGTGTGTCATAGTCGTTTTTGAATCAGTATAGTCTTGACATTTAAAAATTAACAAACCGTTTTTTCTGAGGACTCTGTATGATTCCTGTAAAATTGCTTTATAGTGCCTCTCCAATTCAGGAAAATCTTTTATAATCCCCATATTCTGGGAAATCTGATATTTCCCTGTTCCGCCATGCAAACCGAACAAAAATAATGGGTCTAATATCATACATCCGATGCTTTCAGAATCCAGAGGTAAATTTTCAGCATTGGCTTTTGGACAATATTCTCTCAAAGGTTTTATATCAAAAATAAATTTAGGTCGTTCAACCAATTCTTTATAAAACCCTCCCTTATGGTACATAGGGTCAAGCTCTATCGGATTGCCTTCGTTGTGTATATTTAATATCGCAGCAAGCAATTCTTGCTCATCTGAAAAAACTGATATTATATGTTTTATTGTAATCACCTCCTGAACTCAATCGGTTTCGTAAGCTTTACCACAAATGCTCCGCATATAAATATAGCGGCAAAATCTATCGCAAGCACTATCTGTCCTATAACCGAATGCATCAGCACGGCATACCAATCCTTGTTCAGAAAATACATAAGCGGAATATTGGCTATTATGAGCATCGCCATTATTATAAATTCCTTTCTCGGTTCCGCCACAAGCAGTTCCAGCTCTGAATTTACTACCCGTATATCGGAAAGCTTTGTTACAATAGGTGTTAATGTGCTTTTCAGGCTTCTATCATATTGACATTGTATTAATGCATCGCACCATTCCTGAAACACATCGTTTTCCACTTGTGTTTTCAGCTTTTCAATAGCTTTTATAATATCCGAGTCAATGAGTTTAAGCTGTACGAGAAAATCTGCAAACACATTCTTAATGGGCGGATTAAGGTATGAGATATTCTCCTCGACTGCTGTCACGATGTCCTCATTCCTGATATACGCCGTTGATATAATGGACAATGCTGTTTCAAGCTCCTCTGATATGTCTTTCTTAAAATGGCTTGCCGTAAGCTTTATATACCATACGGGCAGAAGCGTCATACCTATACCAAGTACCGGAATCATGAAAATATTATTGAACATTGAAGCAATTACCGTTCCAATAACCGCGCACACGCCGCAGGCAATAAAAATAACAGGGATTTTATCTTCCCTGTCTGTCAGCCGCATTATTTCCGTTATCTCCTCTATTTGCCGGATTATGAACCGCTTTTTCTTACGATTTGTAGCCTCATCAATCTGCTTTTTTATGCTTTGCGGTCTGTTAATAAAATCTCTGAACAGGTCTGAAACCTTTATATTCAGAAGTCTGAAAACTCCTGCAAGAAAAGCCATAAATGCAAATATTCTGAAAGTCAGCATGCTATCGCCTCCCCTTTACAGATTTTATCAAGCACACCTTTGGGCATACCGTTCTCAACAAAACGCTTCTTGAGTCCGTCAGATATATCAGAAACCCACTCATGCACTCCGTTGATAATCAGTTTGCCATCGCCGTCATATCTGTTCTCTGTTATGTTATAGCGATAAATGGTTCTATTTACTCTTTCTCCGTTAGGCTTAATCTCGCATTCCATAATTTCCATTATTTTTCGTTCTCGGTTTTCAAGCTGCTTTGTAAACACAATCAACGGAAATGCCTCTGACACCAAATCAAGCAGTGTATTATCCGCAATATCATACTTCCTTTTACATAAAGTCGCCATTCTTCGATAGGTTGCCTCGCAGGAATTTGAATGTATAGTTGTAAGTACAGGATGACCTGTTCTGCTCGATTCCTGTGCAGTATGTGCCTCCGCCCCACGCATCTCGCCTACAAAGATTAAATCAGGATTAAAACGCAGAGCAAAGTCTAAGAGTATATCCTGATCTATATTTTGCGCATCGTTGTCCGATGGTCGTGTTAATGTATGAATAACACTATTTATAATCTTACCGTCTTTTTTTATCGCCAGAGCCACTTCTCGGCTTCCGCTTTCTATGGTATAAATTCGCTTATCATGAGGAAATGTTGAGAGCATCCAACCCGCAACAGTTGTTTTTCCGCTTCCTGTTGCACCTGCAACACAAACGCTAACGCCGTATCTTATACACTGAGATAAAAAGTCCAGCATCGGCTCTGTCGCTGTTTTTGCTTTAACAAAATCCTTCTTTTCAAAGTTCTGCGGATTGACTATCCTGATTGACGCGCATACTCCCACATCCTCGTCCACAAGCGGAGTTTTAAGCGCCGATATACGGATATTTTTCGAAAGATGTCCGAGTACCGCCGGCGATGCGTTATCAAGTACCATGCCCGATACATGAAGCATTCGCCGCACCACGTTTATGGCATGCTGCGGTGAGTCAAAATGCTCGTCGAGCTTTATTTTTTTGCCGCCCGCTTTGTATATCTCAATGTCATTCCACGCATTTATATCAATCTCCTCAATGCCTGTTCCGAATATATATTTAGTCAGGAATGAAAACTCCGCCATCTCCATATATAACTTATCTATGAGTTCTGTTTCACTCATACCGTCAGCGGTAAGCCTATTATCGGTAAGGTATTTTTGTATATAATACTTTATCTGCTGCTTTACGTCTTCATTATTGCCTTCAAGGATTAAACTTGCATATTTCTCCGAAATATACTTCTGTACCTCCGCAAGAACTTTTGGAAATTCCCAATATTGATTTGAAGTAAAGAACAAATTATGAGAGTTGTTTTGATTCATCATAGGTCAAACACCTCCTCCGCTATATCCTCTATTACTCTGCGGAACTCTTTTGTGTCCCTCTTTACAGGAGTATTTTTAAGCAGTTCCCCGTTCAGATACTGCGTTTCCACAAGACTGCTGTGAGGGACAGTAAATGTTACGCCTCCGAGTATTTGCTCAATATTCTCGCCCGAATGAATGGACTTTACGTTATTCGCGACTTTTAGCTGCTTATCTGTCTTGAATTTATTATCGGCAAGCAGAGGGAGCTGCGATGATAAGTACGAAATAGATTTAAGGTCGCAGTTTATAAGGCGCAGAACACAATCTGATTCTATAAGCGCTACCGTTGACAGAATATCGTCTGACAGATGGCTTGAACAGTCGACAATTACAAAATCCACTATCCCTTTCAGCTCGTCTATAAGCTCATGTGCCTGAACTTGTGTGTATTTCGGATATGAAAACATATTCTCGCCTTTTAACATTCCGATAATGGATATATGCGTATTTTTCTTTATCGTTATGCTGTTTTGCAGAATGAGATTGTCATTTATCTTAACTGCCGCCAAAATACTGCCGAGCGATCTTTCAGCTTCTATATCTGACGGAGGTACTAACAAAGGCAGCGGCGGCGCATCCATATCGCAGAGCAGCAGAGCGACATCATATCCCTTGCCTGAAATATAATTTGCTAATTTAGCCGCTATGGTTGTTTTCCCGCATGACGGCGAACCCCAGACAGCAAGCACCTGATTATTCCGTCTCACCATTTTTATCCGCCTCGCTTTCATCGGTATCCTGCGGATTATTCAAATCCTCCTGCGCTTTCAGGAATTCTTCTGCTTTTTTGCGGTCTCCTCGATAAACCAATGACATGTGGATTGTTCCCGACTTTTCAAGCTCTGCCAAGATGAGCGCCTGCTTTTCTGATACAAGCAATGTCACTGTACTCGGAAGGTCGCTTTCCTCGCCTGTCGCATTCTCTACATCTGCTCCTGATTTATTCGTTGCCGCAATCACCTCTACAAACTGCAGCTCAGGCGGCACAACAGTCATTCCCGTTTTATGATAATCCGGAGCAATGATTGATACAATATCGCCTGATTTCAGCTTTCCCGAAAGTCCTGTTGCGAATGATTTTAATGTTACCGATATCGCACGGTTCGTGCCGTTAAGTCCCGAAAGATATGTGTTTTCCACATACGCTGTATCGCTGACCTTGCTTTTCAGTACATTGTCGCCCTTTGTCATATCCATAACCGCATATTTACCGATTACATCTCTGTCGTCTGATATAATGTTATCCGGCTGATTTGTTCCTGACATTTTTACCTCGCTCACCATATCTTTAGTAATTTCATCTCCGCTTTTAATATCTGACAATACCCTTACTACCGTTATTGTCTTTTCGCTTGTATTGCTTATGAGCGGCGAAACCACAAAACAAATGATAAACGCGAGGACTATACAGCTTATGCCAAGAACTGTCCTGTTTTTTAAGTAGTTTAAAATTTTCAAATTATCGCCTCCAATACTAATGCCGCAATATATCCCACTGTTATTGACGGAACAAACGGGAAAAGCATCTTGCTTTTCCCTGTCCGTCTCTGGGCTATAACTGCGCCAATAATGAATATCATACATCCTATTCCCGCTGTTATAAATGTCATATGAAATCCGCAGAGCAGCCCTAAAAGCGCTGTCAGCTTCCAATCTCCTCCGCCTATTCCGTTTGTAAAATAAAACGCAATAAAAAACGGAATCGCTATAAGCAATCCCCACAGATTTTCTGCCCGAAAATTAAATAATATCAGTATAAGCAATGCAATCTGATACCTTTCCGGCACTTCTCTTGTCTTTATATCCGTTATGCTTGCAAGAATAAGAATAATTAGTGTTAATATTTCTTTTATCAATGTGTTTACTGCCCGATGTCCTTTCTGTATTCTGTCACATTGTCTGCGATTGATTTAAGCCAATCGTGTTCTCGTCCATTTCCGCCAGCTCTTTAAAAATATTGAATTTCTTTAATTCTGTACGCAATTTGCTGCGCTCTTCCTTTGAAATATCTTCTCCGACAGACAGCAGATACTCAACCGTTTCAAACTGATTATTTCTGAAAGCTCCCATAATCAGCGAATGCGATGTACCGGCTTTAAAATACCGGTTATTTATACTTCCGCCATCGTCATAGTATTTCCTTAGAGCTTCAATATCTCCGCTGCACGCATACTTCCATAAGTCTTCTATATCCGTCATATTCCATCCTCCGTTCCAAAAAAATGAGCGGTATCTTTATGATACCGCCCGTATTTACATCGTTATTTTCGGTTCCTCATCCATTTGCACATCTCTGTCCTCACGCATCACAAAAGTATTATTGGATATTGTTTTCAGGTACTCCTCAACATTCTCATAAACGATACCGTCATCGCTTTTGAAAGGTTCTCCGCGATACAGAACACATTTCTTTACAATCTTTCCGAAACGCCTCTCTGTTTGAGCGCATTTTTCCTCGTCAGCTAAATGCCGATACTGATAGTCTACCGCTTTATCGCTGTGCTTTATCTCATAAATACCGCACACATTCTCATCACGGTCATAGATTACCATATCAAATTCACCGGAGGCAAATTTCAGCTTAAACACCTTATATTTTTTCTTGCTTAACTTCTTAGCCGTTTCCATAATTACAATATCTTCAAGCATTCTGCCTCTTACCTCATCGAGAATTCGGTTACATACATTATTTTTAGCTGTTTCCGTCTGCTCGTTGAATAAGCTGTCCTTCATCAGCGAATGCACAAGAGCCTGCGCCTGACAGTATCTCATTCCCGGCTGTGTGAATATAATGCTCTCATATGGTTCTGAGCCTGCTACGTTAGTTTCAACAGGGCTGTAATAAATCAGGTCAAGCGCTTTTAAGTATTCCTTTATTTCCTCAATATGCGTTTTGGTAATACCGATTTTCTGTTCCTCTGCGTTGCGTATCTCTAATATATCCATAAGCCTTTTGGTCACAGCGTCAATATCTATATCGTCAAGAATTTCTGTCCGCTTTTCGGGATTGGTTTCGTTTCGCAGATTTTTTGCCGAAAGCCTTAAGTCATTGGATTTGAAATCCCTTGTCAGAACTTCAAGTATAAACCTATGGTTCATATCCTCTATAATTCGGTTGATTGCACCTGTAAGTTCCTTCGCCTCGTACAGAGTGTACAGATGCCTGAACTGTCCGCCGTCCTCGCAATGAGCGAGTGAATGCTGAATGTTCTTGCTTATAGCCGTATCAATGTATCGCCTTGTTGATTCATCGCTGCGGAATGCCGATTCTTCTGCAAGCAGTTCCTCGTCATCGAAATCAGTTTCGCCTGCGCGGAGAGTTCCGCCGTATCTGATATATTCGTCTATATCGTCTTTTTTCAACAATCTCGAATATTCCCTGAAAGGTATAAAAGTTGTGTGTATGCTATACGCTCTGTCATAAAGCTCCTGATTTTTTGCAAGCCAGAACCCAAGCGAATCTGTTCCCGAAAGAACTATTTTCATGCCCATTGCCGCATATATATCCGATAAAACTGCCGCTGAATCTATAAAATCGCTCATCAATGTTATTTCATCAATAAACACATTTTTGATGCCGTTATCATGAAGCAGTCCCAAATCTTTATTAAGTCCTGCCATTGTATCCTCCGGCTCGGCTTTAATATATACCGTCTTTGACAGTTCTTCCGGCGACATATCCTGTATCGTCTGGAACAGCATTGTCGTCTTGCCCGTTCTCCTGAGTCCGTATATCACACAAATTCTCGGCTCACTGGGCATACTCAAAAACTTTTGAATACTTTTAAAGCAATCGCGTCTTTCAAATTTTCTGACTGACTCTGTCATTTCTATCAGCTTATCTCCGGCTGATACTTTTGTATGAAGTTCAGTAAGCGGTATATTCTTCATCTTAGGCACCTCCTTTTCAAGAGCTTTTAATTCTTTCTGCAGCTTTCGCCGCTGTTCTATCTGTTCGTGCAAATCTTCAAGTTCTCCGTCTTTAATATACTTGCTTTTTATTTTGCCCATCTCTGTCCATTGATGATAATAGCGTATTTTCCCGTTTATAGTCTTTTTTGATATATAGCCCACAGGCAGTTTTTCAATCTCATTTTTAAGCTCGTTTATTTTATTAATAATACTATCCATTATTCTGCCTCCCTTGACTATATTATATTGCAGTATAACCTATTTGTCAATAGGTTATACTGCGGTTATGAGGTTATTTATACTGCCAACATTATCATATAAACAAACACAGCTCTTTAATTCGTATAATTGAACATTTCCTGAATTTTCTGTGTGAGCGTGGGCAGCACCGTATCATCAAGCAGGGCGTACAATCCTGCAAGTATGAGGGCGCCGAGAACTATACTGATAAGGACTACTACTGCCGTATCCAAAGCACCCTGACCGCTGTTATCACGCAGTTTTGCGAGTAATTTCTGCTTATGTAACGCTATTTTTGTGTACCATTTTTTCATATCAGACTACCTCCATTTTTTTGTTATATTCTTCAAGCACTCTGGCTTCAATTTCATCCCTGAGTTCTTTTGTTATTGGGAAACAAATATTGTAGAACTTGCCCTGTTTTGACTTCCGGCTCGGCATAGAAACAAATCTTCCGTTGCTTCCGTCAATTACTCTTATGCCTTTTATAAGGAATTTATCGTCAAAACAGATACTTGCATAGGCTTTGAGCGTTTCTCCGCCCACAATACTTGTTATCCTGACTTCCATTTTCATATCACGCACCTCCTCCCTATTTACATATTGATTTTAAAGGTTTCGACCTGAAATTCCTCATTGGATTCTTTAGGAGATGCTATATTATTCCCGCTTTGAACTGCATCTTGTTTCATTGATTCGGCAGCAGGTGTTTGCTGTTTTTGAGTATTTGCCATTTTACTGCTTGGCGCTTCAAGCTTTACAAACCCAATACTGTCGACATAATAGAATTCACTGCCCCCTTCATCATAAAGCTCTATTACATCGGATTTTGACATGGAGTACCCTGTATAATTATCCGGCAGTTCCGGCTGATTAAAGGTCATATATATTTCCTCCAAGTCATTGGTTTGAACATCTCCGTCATACACAATCCTGTAATTACTCATATCCGGAGCGCCAAATCCGCGCTGCTTCAATTCATCATAACCGATAAACTTCATACGCATATCCACATTGGGTTTTAGCTGATGAATTCTGCACCTTTTCAGTACGGTACTGTTTTCAATATCTCCTTTAATAAGGCGGTCATACACACCGTTTTTCCAAACTATGTCTATACCGTTTTCTTGTTTAAGATACTGTTCTACTTCAGCGCGTCTGAACATTTCATCTACAACGGCAACATGATTTCGTATGTATCCGGCACGGTTTCCGTAATACTCTATGATTCCATCCTTTGAGATGCTGATTGATTTCACGTCGTCACCTCCTTTAGCTTTGATTCTCGTCCATCGTTATCTGCTCATTTTTTGTTTCTAAACTCTTAATTACTCCATATTCTGTAAGGACGAGATTTCCCTCTGCATACAATTCCTCAGCGTATGTGGCAAAGTTAAAGTGCTTTATAAAGCTATCAGGCACTATTTTCCCGTATGTATCCGCAAATACATTCCGAGCATATTCAATTATCGTAGACGGTTCCTCATAAAGAATATATTTATCCAAATTATTCGCAATGGATACAGCGTCATCAAGACATTTGCAGCCTTTCCACGCAAGCAGAGCTTTATATTTTGGCAATTCGCCCGATTTTTCCATATCGCGCATTCTGTGCGCCAATGAATTAAGCATACCGAGCTGCGACAAGTCTTTAACGCACATGGGTATATTGCTCTCCATGCTCTTTACAGCCAGCAATATGCAGTCATCAAAGCTTCTTACGTCTATTGAGCTTAAAAACTGCTGTTTTCTCTCCTTTGATGCAGGAAGCGTGAACCATTGTTCGTTTATTCCGCTCTCCGTACATTCCTGCGGTTTCCTGCTTATCAAAAGGCGGAACATATATTCATCATCGGCAAAGGTTTCGGGGAATGTTATTCCGTCATACACCTCAGAATAATTCTTTCGTGTATTTACAAAATATCCGTCTTTGGTATATATCCCTTTCTCCTTTTCACGAATATCTCTGCCGAGCGCGGTATAATCAATATACCGCCATATATTTTCATCAACCCCTGTAAGCCACTCCAGCCAGCCATTGTCTGTATATATTTTGCCGAGCTGTTCATCTGTCGAAAGACCGTCAATAATTGAGCAGTCCTGCAAGTTATATGCCGCATTTATAAGGCTGTTCAGCGTCAGCTTATCATTCATTTCTGCAATACATCCTCTGAATAAAGCATGATCATAGCTTGTAAATTCGGATAATACCTTTGCAAGATAATTAAGTTTGTATATATCCAGCGGTAAATCCTTAAATTTCGGCTGTATATTCTCATCATACAGAATACACTCAGACACCGCATAAGCCTGATTTGAATTTGTAATTCTCGCCCTCTGCATTGCATCGCTTATCTCATTTTCTGTCGCCGGGAGCTGCAGCTCCGCGCCCTGATACTGAGCGTATTTTTCACGGAGTGCATCTCTTACGATGATTATACTCATCTGAAATGCTTTTTGCTGCTGTTCCGGCTTATGTATATTTCTCAAAAAGCGCTTTGATTTTATAAGGTATGTATTAAACTTTTTACCGTTGAGATATACGTCAGCTTCATTTTCATTCCGCACAGTGATTTCCACATCTGTTTTACTGTCTGCATATCCCTCCAAAAGCGCCTTTATATCCCGTCCTATTTCCTCACGGTTAATCACATTTCCATTCCTCCCATCTGTCCGTTTTCCTGCTGTATTTCCCTTACAGGCGCATCATACGGTACTATTTCAAACAGGCTTCTGCCTCTCCCTGAAACCACACCGTAACTTGTCACGCCTGCTCCAAGCCTATCCAGAAGTTTATCGGCAAAGCTTGTAACTTCAAGCTCATTTATGAACTTATAATCAAATCCGGCAGGCAAATGATATTTTAAATACATCTGTGCGAACTCTTGCGCATTCACAACATTTCTCGCTAAATGATATTTGTCTTCATTTTTGGCAATCTCCAACACGTCATCAATCGTTTGAGGCGATTCCCTCTCTAAGAGCGCTTTAAAACACATTTTATGCGCCTCCGAAAATCCCAAATATTTTTTTGACAATTCATTTAATTTGTCAAACTGTCCCATATCTGTGAACACTAACTCATCTACTTTCGGTATACCCGTCCGTATATCAAAGTAAACGCAATCTTCTATCTGTTTTTCGCCCAATGACTTTGCAAGCTCATCGGCTTTAGCTTTGTCAACGGGCAGTGCAAGCCATTTTGCGTTATCAATGACTTCTTCGGGATTTTCCTCCGGAGCTTTTGCCACAAGCAGCCTGAACACGCCTTCGCCAAGTTCCGGATTCTCTTCGAGCGGCAGATGCTTTCCATCATATATTTCCGGGTTCTTATAATGACCTACACCAACATAGAATCCGTTTATATACTCGCCGTTTTCCTTTTCACGGTACTTTTTGCCGACCTGTTCTGCATCCAAACAGCTAAGAGCTTCGTCAGAAAGCTCTTTTATATACTCCTCAACGCCGTTGTCAATGAGATACTCGCCAAGCTGTCCGTCATATCCAATTCCGTTCATAACCGGCACGCTGTCCAGACCGTATGTCATATTGATGAGGTCTGCCGTTGATATGGGGTCACCGCTATTCTCGTTTTGCTCAACCATGTTTCGGTATACCGCGCCTGCGGCCGCCAATTCCCAATCTGACAGATTTGATATTCTGCTTGCAAAGAAATTCAGCTCGTTTATTGTTGGGCTGTCAAGCCGAGTATGCGCTATTTCCGGCAGTCGCGGACATTCAACTATGCCTGCATCCAAATAATCGTTATATTGCTCCGTGATTCTCGCTTTCTGCATCGCATCTTCAATCTCTGAATCAGTGGCAGGAAGTATCAGCGTAGTATAAATGTATTCTTTTGTTTCCCTGCTTACTGAACAGATTTCTATTTTTGTTTTTTTATCAGACATCATATCTTACATCACCCCATTCTAAAGGTTTGACCTTCTTCTGCTTGCTCATGCAACGTTCCCTGAGCCTCCTCATCAAGCTCTGCCTGAGTAAGTTTCCGGCATTTATCTTCACCATACGCAATACTAAGTCCTTCGCCTATATCCCAAGAAACGTCAATATTACCCGCGTCATCCACAAAATTCACAGTTCCTCTGTCACCCGGCTGTAATTTTGAGTACGGATCGTCCATCTGCACAAGCGATATGCGCGTTCCCTTTGGATACTCCGCTCTTAACGATTCCACCACTTCTCTTGATGGAAAATCCATTGAATTATTTCTCCCAAAATTCATTGTGTCATCCCTCAATTCAGTTTTTATTATTTTACCGTTTTGCAGAAAGAAATCTGAGGCATTATCAAGCCCCGGTATATCTGTAGTAAGTTCAAAGCCATCTATAACATCCGAGTCCCAAAGCACTATATTATTTTTGACTTCTTCCAAACTGCAGCCACACTCTTGCATTGTTTCCTCATTTATTTCCGATTCAATTACTATCCGCACTTTTGGCACAGTATCAACTCCCTTCTTGCAGTATTAAACTGCTTCTCGTATAAAAGTGAGGACGTATCTTACGATACGCCCTCAACAGTTTTCATGGTCTGTACAAGTATTCGGATTAGTTTCAGCCATTCAGCCTTTATCCTCTGCATCCTCTCCGTATATTGCTCGTCCGTTAAGTATATCGGATCAGTTGTCATTAAGGTGTCCGGCTGTTCCTGTGTTCTGTCTGCTTCCCACTTTGCATATACTACTCCGTCTTGGTTTAATATGTATTCCTCTACCCTGTTCTCCTTTGTTCTCGGATCGGTATACCAGCCTTTGAATATATATCCCTGTTTTTCAGGAGCATATCCCGTAAGGTCGAGTGTTTCACCATATAATGCGGTTATAGGTCGTATATATGAACCGCCGTCTGAGGCGAATTTAAGCGTATATGTACCTGTTACCGTCCAATGTGCATACAGCGTTGTATCGCTGTCATATATCCAATCCTCTGTCACTATCTCACCGCCGTCCGGTTCCGTGTACCAACCATCCCACTGATAATCTGATGTGTTCTCAGGTATGGGAAGCCTTTTAATACGGTTTTTATATGTCTCAACCGTTTCTGTCTCCACATATCCGCCGTTTGCATCAAAGCTGACTATGAAATTTCTTATGTCTGCTATGATTTCATCCCTGAACTCGCCGCATTCGCAGTAATACCTGTTGGTGGTTTCATCTGAATTTTTAATATCGTCAATCCAGACATGTTTGTGTTCTTGTGCTGCCATAACTCCTGTCTGCGACAGAATTATTACAGCAAGGCTCATGCATAAAACTTTCTTTTTCATGATTCGTTTTCCTCCTTTAGTTTATTTCTTTGCCTTTGCTAACACAAACATACCACCTATTTTGCTTGAAGTCCATACCAATACTACACCAAAGCTATACAGATATTTTGGTGATTATTTTACCCAAGTTTCGCTGTCGGAAGATACCACAGCCTTATGTGTATTCGCCGACTCAATTATGGAATAATATCCCCAATGCGCGTTGTTTTTCAGATCTGTGAACTTATTGAGCGTTGACTCATTCTTATCTATATACTCCTTATCAGGAACTCTGAGAGTTGCGTGATTTACTACGGTTACAGCTTCGGCGCGTGTGATGTTGTTATCGCCTCTGAAGCTTCCGTCAGCATATCCGTTGAGCCAGCCGATTGACTTAGCGAATGCTATATCATCGTATGCCCAATATCCCTTATTTACATCTGTATACTTAATGGCATATTCTGATTTCTTAACCTCGTTAAACAATGCATAGTACCTTACAGACATAGCGACAAACTCGGCTCTTGTAACCGAAGCATCCGGTCTGAATGTTCCGTCCTCATATCCCTCAATTATATGATACTTTGCAAGATAACCAATATAGTCCGAATACCAGCCGTTTTTATCAACATCGCTAAACGCTGATTTGCCGCTGATGCTCTCGCCTTTCTCGTCCGCAATCAGTCTTGCAAAAATCGCCGCAGCTTCAGCGCGTGTCATATTATCATCCGGCTTAAACGTACCATCCTCATATCCGTCTATGTATGAATGGTGTTCTGCTGTGTTTTTGTCCGTATCATCTTTAATACTTGTAATATGCGGCGAAACATCATTTATATCACTGTTTTTAGCTCCGGCATTGTTATTTGCAGACACACTCCCATGAGAACTGCCGCCGCTGTTAATACGTTTACGGCTAATATTAAAGCACTGCTCGGTTTGTCCTGAATAGTTGCCTATAAAATGTATAATCACAGTTGCCGTACCCGGATTGATGTTATCTTTATATTCAAGTGTATAGTCCACATCTTTTACAAGGACTTTATTTTCAGCGTTGATTATGACATCCTCGCCGCTGTCAGCGGTTTCAGCATAAGCAAGTGTTGAAAATCCTGCAAGAATAAACACGGAAATAATAATTGATAATATTTTCTTTGCCACGATTTTATCCTCCTATACAGTCAATGATGATTTTATTTGCTGATGTCAATTATAATCAATTCAGGCGTAATCGGATTTCCTGTATATGTCTGGTCGGGAATTGCATTGATTGTAATACCGCTTTCGTCCGCTGTCGATTTCGGTAAAATACTAAAACTTATATTTACGCTGCCCTTGTAAGCGTCTTTGAAGTTTACGGTTACAGTTGCCGTACCGACATTGATATTATTCTCATATGACAGCGTGTAATCCTTATCTTTTACAAGAGTAACCTCGCCGTATTTAATTGACGGTTTGGGTGTGATTGCCCTGCCTGTGTATATCTGTGCTTCAATGTCCGCAACTGTAAGCGCACCGCTTTCTATATCTGCATTGGAAAATTCATTCGGGATAATTTCAAAGGTAGTATTTACGCTTCCCGAATAATTTCCGATAAATGTTACGTCAACAGTCGCCGTACCAATACCGATATTATTTGTATAGCTGAGCGTATAGTCTGTATTCTCAACAAGCGTAACACCGCCAACTGTAATTGCAGGCTTTGCCTCAATCGCCGCACCTGTATAAATTTGCTTGTCTATTTCTGATAATGTAACATCGTCATTTGTCAGATGTCTTGCAGTAATATTGAAATTTACGCGTCTTTCACCACTGTAATTCCCTTTAAATGCGATAATAACCGTTGCCGTGCCGACATCTACATTATTTTCGTATGTAAGGTCATAGTCAACACCGTTCTGAAGCTGTACGCCCTCATCAGATATACTTACAGGCGGAGTGACTTCTTCACCTGTATAGAGTACAGTATCATTTGTCTGTGCAGCTTCTGTATTATTGGGTTCTGCAAATACGCCGAGCGGTGCTGCTGACGAAAGAGTGATTGCTGCGGATAAAGCTGCTGTAATAATTTTTGTTATTATTCTTTTCATAGTTAATAGTCTCCTCTGATTTTATATTTTTATTTTAATTCCCATATGTCGGGTATTGGCATAATCGGCATACCTATATAAACTTGGTCAGGAATAGGATTTATAGTCAACTGTTCGGCTGATTTCCCTTTTATTTCAAAATCAATCGAATTGACATCTCCATCGTAATCAGCATAATCGCCTATGTATGTTATATCCGCCGTAGCTGTCCCCGCCTTATTATTGTTCAAATATGTTACGGTATAATCCTTGCCTTCCGTAAGCTGTTTAACTGTTTCACCATTCATTTGATTTACTATGCTGACAGATATTTTTGGCTCAACTGCGCCGCCTGTGTAATTTATATCGTCAACCTCTGCGATTTTCATATCTTTAAGATACTTCGGATTTCCTGCATTGCTGTATGAGGTGTCGTCCATAAGTTTATAGCCCGGTAAGCAGTCCAAATATATTCTGTCAGTAATATTATTAAAGGCATATTGACCGACCGTTTCAACACTATTAGGCACCGTAATGCTTTTTAGCGATGTACAATCTCCAAACGCATACGAGCATATTTCTTTTAGCGTACTCGGTAATACTATGTTACCCGTTAACTTTGAACAGTGGTAAAATGCTTGATTTTTTATAACCTCTAACTTGTCGGGTAATGTTACTTTGGTCAAAGATGTATCATTTTCGCAAAGTCCGTGAGGAATGATGGTAAGATTTTTTGATAGCTTCACGGTTCTTAATGATGTGCAGTCTGCCAAGTCATAACTTCCCATTTTGATAAGGCTGTCAGGCAGAGAAATGCTTGTCAATGAACGGCAATTCTGAAAAGTAGCATATACAAACTCCGTTAAGCCATTTCCGAGCGTAACATCTTTAAGCGCCGTACAGCCTTTGAAAACAGTTTGATTGAGATATGTGGTATCATTGCCAATCGTAACACTTTTTAATGTCTTGCAATCACGGAACAGATTATGTCCTATTTTCAGCACACCATCTCCGATAGTTGCCGTTTCCACACCGCAATTCTTAAACGGTGACTCCGCATATAAATATGTTCCGCCGTGTCCGCTGTGTGTTTGATATATTTCCATACTCTTTGTTTCGGGATAGTAAAAATATTGAATACCGCCGTTGATAAATTCTGTATTCTTAAATTCAGCAAATGCTGTTTGACTACATAATAATATCATTATCAAAGAAACGAGTAAGCATATATACATATGCTTTTTCATAAAAACGCCCTCCTTTTCAAATATTTATAATTATATATCAGAAAAGCAATCCTTGAGGATTGCTTTTCTGATTATGTACGACAATTATTTTACCCAAGTTTCACTGTCGGAAGATACCACAGCCTTATGAGTATTCGCTGACTCCATAATAGAGTAATATCCCCAATGCGCGTTATTTCTCAGGTCTGTAAACTTATTGAGCGTTGACACATTCTTGTCTATATACTCCTTGTCGGGAACTCTGAGAGTTGCGTGATTTACTACGGTTACAACCTCGGCGCGTGTGATGTTGTTATCGCCTCTGAAGCTTCCGTCAGCATATCCGTTGAGCCAGCCGATATTTTTAGCGTATGCAATATCGTCGTATGCCCAATACTTTTTGCTGACATCTGTATATTTTACAGTATATCCGCCTTTCTTGACTTCATTGAACAATGTGTAATATCTTACAGACATAGCGACAAACTCGGCTCTTGTGACGGGTGAGTCCGGTTTGAATGTTCCGTCCTCATATCCCTCAATTATATGATACTTTGCAAGATAACCAATATAATCTGAATACCAGCCGTTTTTATCAACATCGCTAAACGATGACTTGCCGCTGATATTCTCGCCTTTCTCGTCCGCAATCAATCTTGCAAAAATCGCCGCAGCTTCAGCTCGGCTCATATCACCGTCAGGCATAAATGTACCGTCAGGGTAGCCTACAATATATGATTTATGCTCTGATGCGGGCAGTACAAGCTTGCCGTTCTTGTCAGTTGTTCCGTTTGCCGTACCATCTTTCTTATCCTTTAAAATAACAGCAATATTATCAGCGGCTTTTCCCTTACTGTCCGTTACGGTAATTGTATAATAATCTTTACCGTCAAGCATTATTCCCTGCGGAAGTGTAAGCGTTATTTTATCGTCCTTAACAGATTTGCTTACATTTACGCTCTTACCGTCCTTATTCGTAACCTTGACGTTATATGTGGTTTTTACATAACCACCGCCTCCTCCGCCGGAGCTGCCGCCTGACGAAGAACCTCCGCCGTTTGATGTCTTAACGGGAACTGTAATTTTTCCGTTTGCGTTTGTTGCCTGCGATGCCGTCTTTTTATCCTTATCGGTAACTGTTACGTTAATACTCTGAACTGCTTTATTGTCCTTATCCGTTACGGTTACCGTTGTCTGATTGGATGTATCCAGCTTATGTCCGTCAGGAAGCAGAACACTGATTTTTCCATCCTTAACTTCAACGGCTGCATTTTCAATCTTTACCTTGCTATCCTCAACTACAACATTGTATATATTTCCGTTCTCAATAACCTGAGCATAGCCGTCTTTATCGGTTACATCTGTACTTGTTGGCGGAACAATGGCGATTCCGGCGCTGTTTGTCTTGTCGCCCGCCTGCGTACCATCCTTTGCAATAACTGTTACAAATACGCCGTTTATAGGCTTTCCAGCCTTATCTGTAACACCTGTAACAATTCTGTTGTCTGCCGTAATGCTTTTACCTTCAGGCAGCTTTACCGTAACACTGCCGTTTTCTTTATCCACGCTTACAATAGTGCCGCTGATTAAACCATCGTTATCGCGCACAGATACTTTGTATGAATAATCCGGAGCAATGACCTCACTGCCTTCATCCGGATTTACTGTCGGTTTTGGCTTTTCAGTCTCAGACGGTTTATCTGTTTCTGTCGGCTTCTCTGTTGTATCCGGTTTCTCTGTTTCAGTTGGCTTGTCTGTTGTATCGGGTGCATCTGTTTCGCTCGGTTTTTCCGTTTCTGACGGCTTCGGTGTTTCCATTCCCGGCTTCTGTGTTGGTGTCGGAACAGGTGTTGGGTTATCCTCGATTATATTTTCATTCCACGGCGGAACCGTAGCCTTGCCGTTTTCATCCGTAACCTCTGTTCTGTCACCGCCTGCATTATCATAGACGTTTACAGACATATCGCTGACTGCCTTGCCGTCTGATGTCTTGACTGTAACCGTTGTTCGGTTATGATAGTCAATTTCCTTTCCGTCAGGCAGGCATACAAGAATATTTCCGTCTTCAAGCGTTACAAGAGCTTTATATACAGGCTCCGTTTCATCCTCAACGGATACGATATAGCTGCCTACATTGGCAATACCGTTTTTATCCGTAAACGCCTGATTTTTAGCAGGCAATGTTACCTGACCATTGGCGTTGGTAATGCCTTTTTCGATATAGTCGCTTTGTCCAATCACAATTACGTTTATATTCTCCTGCCTCTTGCCGTCAGAATCAGAAACCGTTACAGTAACTCTGTTATCGGTATCCATCAAAACTCCGTCCGGCAGTGTAACAACGATATCATGATTATCGCCGATTTTTATATCGCAGTCGGGTATAACAACAGCATCCTTATCGGTAACCGTTACAACATAAGTATACTTGTCATCCTTATTATCACCGCCTATTGTACCGTTATCATCGCCCGTTGACGATTGATTATTCGGTACTCTTAGCTGTCCGTTTCCGTCCGTTGCGCCCGTTGCCGCATTATTGTTCCCGTCAAATATATAAATACGCAGTCCGATTGCCGGATTCTGCGTTTCTGTGTAGAATGCTGTAATTGTCGTCTGGTCTGCATAATCAAGCAGTCTGCCCTCCGGCAGTTTAATTGTTACATTGTCATTTACATCTATTACAATCTCGCTGTCGAATATCGGTCTGCCGTCCTTGTCGGTAAGAATGATGCTGAAAGCGCCCACCTTTGCATTTCCGTCCTCGTCAGAACGGTCTGTGTCAATAAGCTGCGGTATCCCTTCACGTTTCAAAACCTCACCGCATACCAAGCATTCAATATGCTTTTCGCCGCCATGCTCAATTGTGGCAGGAGTATCAATTATCCATTCAGACAATCGGTGTCCAAGCTGTTCAGTATAATTACCCTTATACTCGTCGCCGCAGTCATCACATTTGAATATGGAATATCCCATCTCTGTACAGGTCGCCGGAATTACTGTTTCCGTATAATGATGGTCTTTTGCATCTGTATAATCGCCTATATATGATTTTCCGCAGTCAGGACAGGTATATACCGCATAGCCGTGTTCCGTGCAGGTCGGCTCTACTGTCTGCTTGTTATAGTTATGCTCCAGCATGTCTGTGTAATTGCCTACATAGCTGTCTTTGCAATCCTCACAGGTATATGTCGTATATCCCATCGAGGTGCAAGTCGGACTTGTTATTTCCTCTTTATAGCTATGCGGAAGCTTTTCCGTGTAATCTGATTCATATTCGTCATCACAGTTTTTACATGAGTATGTTGTGTATCCATGCTGTGTGCAGGTCGGAGCTGTCACAGTTTTGTTATGGTCATGCTCTGCCTTGTCCGTATAATCACCTGTATATGTATCGGAACAATCGCGGCAGGTATAAACAGTATATCCCATTGCGGTGCAGGTAGGCGGAATTATTTCCGTATCGTAATGATGCCCTGTCGGGAGTTCAAGAACTGTTCCGCAGACCTCGCAAACCTGCGGTTCTGTACATGTCGCGGCTTTGCCTGCCTTATGACCTGTTGCATCAGTAGCTTTAATCATCTTTTCGCTGCAATTTTTGCAGTTGTATTCCATCACGCCCTCGCCGTCACAGGTTGAGTTTGTAATTATATGACCGTCATCCCAATCATGTCCGGTAGGTTCTGTATAATCTGAAATATAGTTAAATCCGCACATGGTACAGGTATATGTTGTATAGCCTTTATCCACGCAGGTCGGTTCTTTTGTAATATGCTCATACGCATGTGATATTAAAGGCGTTATATTGGTTATATAATTATCTCCGCAGACCTCACATATATGGTCTGTGTATCCGACACTTTTACAGGTTGGATTATGCTTCTCCGTCTTATATCTATGTGCGCTTACAGGCGTTGTTTCTTCGTGGAAATCACCGCATTTAGTACACATTTGGAGTTTTAACCCGCCCTGTTTACACGTTGCTTCACGGATAGTAACGTCTTTATAGCTGTGACCTGATGCCGGAGTATAGTTGGTCTTTATTAAATCTCCGCAGCCACTGCACTGAAATCTGTCATAACCAAGATTGGTACAGCTCGGAGCCACTGTTTCCAAATAGTGATAATCATGTTCATGAGCGGGCGGTATGATTATCACACCATTACCGTTATTCTTATTGTCATCAACCAGCCACACATACGATACGCCGTTCTCTGTCATTGTAGTTCCGCTATATGTATAGTCTATTTCGTAATATACAGTGTAGTATCCTGCTGTTGTATAATTCGGCGCTGATGTGCGGTTGCAGCGGTCAGCTTCCGTACCGTATCTGATTCTTGTATTTACTCCGTTCTCTGAGAGGTCTGACACCGTAAGCGTATGAGCTTCACCGTCAACATTGCCGTAATACGATGCAATTACAGATTTAGCCGTTACATACTCGCTGCTCTCATATCCGCAGTCCTCGCATTTTTCTGCTATATAAAAGCGGTTATTGCCAAGCTGTGCATCAACGGTTTCCTTAAAGTTATGCGCTTCCCGCTTGGATTTTGCTTCAGCATATGTACCCTTGCAAAACTGACAATACTGCCCCGATTTCAGCGTGGACGTATGCTGTGTACTGCTATACGGCTCGTATGTTGTATTGTCAAAATCCAAAAAGAAGTTATGGTCGCATGCGTTCAGACCGTATACATTCTTGTTATAGTTGTATGACGCTTTACCATCAACTGAATTGATGGTTCCGCACGTCTGACAAACGGATTTCGTAAAATGATATCCGGTGTATTTTGCATCCACTCCCGGAGTGCCGTCATCCAGATTTCCTTTACCTTCTCCGTCAATCAGTGTTCCGTCCGAATACTTCACACCTCTGTTAAGGGCTGTTTCGCCGCTTCTTGTATATTCCGGAACTCTGTAACACAGCACTGTTGTTTCTTTTTCACATTCCGCACAGTAATTTGTTTCATATGTTGTTGTCGCATTCATGTCGAGTTCGTTATTCCTGCCGTTTGAACTGAGCCAATGGTCAGCAGGATCAACGTATTCGCTTATCTGCGCCGCTGATGCAGGCATAGCCGGAATTATTCCGACACTCATAATACATACAAGCAATGCTGATATAACCGACTTGATTTTTTTCTTACTCTCTCTATTCATTAACATTTACCTCCTGAATTTTTAACTTAAATTTAGTTCATTTTCCTGATTTGCAGACTGCTGTTCACCTTTTAACAGCCGTAATTTTTCCTTTGCCCAATCCGGCATACACTCATCTTTTATAATGCCGATAAAATCTCCCCTGTTCCAGCGCGTTTCCTCCCCGTCATAAAGACAGGTAGAATACACTGCTATGCCGGTTAAACCTTCATGGCAGCCAAAACCGCCTGTGGCATACCAAAGCTGATTTTCAGGCGACCAATATTCTTCTTTTAAACGTCTTGCACTAAGAACAAGAACTTTTCCCTTTAAATCACCTAACTTCTCCTCACAATGACTTTGGTCAAACAATTGTAGCCCTCTATATTCTTCAATAGCTTTTTTTGCGAGTATATCAACAATGCCGGGATTGATTGTATATAAATCAAAATCCCGACATGACGATTCATCTCTTACACCGATGTTGAAGTTCTTTGCCCAATCCTTAATCTCATCTGTAATTCGCCTGTCATTCATATTTCTTCTTACTGTACTTGAATATATATACATAAGTCTTTCTAAACCGAATTCTTTGATTAAAGATTTTGTATAAGCTCCATCGCTGTCAACACAATAATCCTTATACGCCTTTGCATACAGTCCTGTTTCTGAATCCATAATGTAATTACAGCATCTTTGATTCTCCGCATAGCTGGCACGAAATTTCTCAATCTCATTGTCCTGCTGCGCTGTCTTAAACGGATATCTGTAAAAAGGTACTGACATCTCTGTTCACCTACATTCCCATTGACTGTCCTTCTTCTGACTGCTCGTCCTGTTCAGGTTCCTCATTCTGCGGAGTATCACCTTGCCGTTCCTCCGATGCTTTGTGTGATTTTGAAGATTTCTGTTTTGAGCCGCTCTGTTTTCCGCCTGTATCCTTTGTCTGCTCGTTAAGCTGGTCTCTGACATTCACAAGCTCCTGCTTATATGCGTCAAGTACCACCTTGTTTATTTCTTCTCTTAATTCCTTTGTTATCGGATAGCAAATATCCTTATATTCTCCGCCTACCTTCTGAGACGGCATTGAGACAAAAAGCCCGTTTTCCGATTCTCTTACACTCAGATTCCTTATAACCAAAGCGTCGTTAATAGATAACGATGCAAAACCTTTAAGACTTCCGGGTTTAGTGTAGAGATTTACACTTGCTTTCAATTCCATAGATTTTTTCACTCCTCTTGTATAATTCATCATCTAATAATTTAATTCTTTCCCCTATTGCCTGCACGACATTTGCTGTTACCGCATTTCCCGCCTGCTTATATAGCTGATTATCAGAATTCACTGCCAGCATAGGCATTATCTGTTCATCGCTAAAGCCTTGAAGCCTGAAACACTCAATAGGCATCAGTTTTCTTATCCTGCAATTTTCCAATACCCCGTGAATATCGCATGACGTAAGCGTAAACATCGGGCAGTTATGCGGTCTGAACCGATTCCCCTGCTGACGTTTATTCAGTCTGCTTGGAGTCAGGCACGGCATAAGACATTCAAACACGCCTGATTTCTCGGCGTTACGGTTTGAAATTCCGTTGTTATACCGTGTAGTTATACACCGAGCTAAACATGTAACACATGCATTTGCGTTCATATCTATATAGATTCCTGTTCTACCGCCCTGTCCGCCTGAGCCTGCCGCTAAGGTACAGCTCAGTCCTCCGATATCGTAGCCTCTTTGTCCCTGACTTCCCGGAAAGACTTGCCTAAGAGTTTGAGGGTTGCACTCTCCGAAAGGTAATATTTTTCCGGAACATCGCGCATCACGATATCCGAAAGCGAACATTCTCTTTCGGGATTGGGGGACAAGGAAATCTGCGCTGTTAAGCAGTTGCCATTCAACACCATACCCCAATTGTGATATCGTGCTGAGGATTGTGGTGAATGTTTCGCCTTTGTTATGCGATAAGAGTCCGGGAACATTTTCAAGCAGAAAATATTTAGGACGCTTTTCCCGAAGCACTCTGGCAATCTCGAAGAACATAGTTCCTCGCGCATCGTCAAAGCCTCTGCGCTTTCCTGCGATTGAAAATGACTGGCACGGAAATCCCGCACAGAGCAAATCAAAGTCGGGGATATCCTTTGGGTTAATTTTCGTTGCGTCATTAAAATATACCTCACCTTCTGTATCAAAAATGGCACGGTAGCTTCTGTCTGCGTACTTATCTATCTCACAATGCCCGATACATATCATACCGGGTATGCGTTCAAGTCCCGCTCTGAAGCCGCCGATGCCTGAAAACATATCAAAAAATTTTATCATTGTTCTCTCTGCTCCTTTTTTGAGGCCGCAGATTTTTTCGACACACTTTGAAGGATATTAAATTTTAATGGTTAGCTGTTCATGATTTCTGTTGCTGTTTACTGCCGATTTTCTCTCCGGCACTCGCATTTAATTTCCTGAGAACCGCCGATTGTATGACTCTCAATGTATCCTCGGAACAATTTGCAACAAGCCGCGCAGCTTCCTCCGGTCTTTTCAAATCGTACCATGCGCCGCTCTCGCATATACCGCCCTCAATCTCGCGCATGGGGGTTATAACCACAGAATTACCGCATCTGACAAATTTCAGAAGCATTTTATCTGTAATCTTTAAGCCCATGCGAAATGAAAACGGTATGGTTGTTCGCCCTCTTTTGCCGATAGTCTTGTAAATAATCTCTCTCATATGTATCATCAACTCCTAATAAACTTAATTGTACTGGTTCGTTTTTTCTTCGCTCGTTTATGTCGTAGTTTGCAATCAGCAGTTCTCCGAACTGGCTGCCGGCATTGAATCTCTGAGCCAATGAGTGAAGTCTTGTCCGTTCAACTATCGTATAGTTGTGGTATAGTTCTTTAATAAACTCGCAGTTGTTGTATGAAAGCAGTATTTTGGCATGCTTCGCATCCCGTATGCATTTATACAGGCGGATATGGTCTTCTTTGCCGAATCCCGTATCATAATACCCTTCGGTATCAACATACGGCGGGTCCATATACATAAATGTTCCCGGTCTGTCTTGTAAGTCTATAAGGTTCTCAAAGTCCTTACATTCAATTACAACATTTCTAAGACGTTTGGATATAGCGTATATATCCTCAATCGTATTCGCCAAATTGACAGGCTGTCCGCCGAAGCTCTTGCCTGTACTGCCGTAGCTGTACCGTATCACTTTATAAAAGGCTACTGCACGTTCTACATCATATAACTCCGCTTTTTTAGTAAAGATATTAACAAGCTGTTCACTGTCCTGCTCATTGAACTCCGCTTTCGCCGTTTGGATTTCTTTATTGATATTATACCAATCCGGCTCTGTACGGTTCAAAAAGTCCTGCAGCACTTTAAACTCCTGCCTACTGTTGATAGGTAAAAATCCCGCACTTTTAAAGAATGATAACGGTCTGTCCCTGATACACAGAAACATATTTACAAGGTCTGAATTGTAATCGTTATATACTTCAAATTTGTGCGGTGTCTTTGATAAAAGTATTGTTCCTCCTCCGCCGAACACCTCAATATATCTGCTGCAATCGAGCGGTATTGATTGGAGTATTACTTCTCTCAATGCTGCTTTACCTCCAACCCAAGAAATCGGGCTTTTTACATACTTGCTTATATAAAACACCTCCGATTTTCTGGCAAACAAAAAAAGGCAGTCACTCTTGTCCGTCAGGACTAAAGTGACCGCCTATTACTTATACTTGTGATTTTTTATATACAAGGCGCATCGCGCGCCCTGTTTCCACCTTGATTTTTTATCATTTTTACTCCTTTCGCCTAAATTCAGGCACGAAAAAAAGAGGCAGCCGGCTTGCTTTTCAGCACGCTGACTGCCTAAGTTCTATTATTTTGTCCCATTTCTCTACATTCCCTGCATCTCCATACCCTGTGTCTGCTCGTTATTTCCTGTGGCATAGTCGATTATCTCACGTACATCGTCCGGCATATGCAGCCGCATATATGTATCACCTTCATAGGTAGGCGTGTACCAATAACCATACGGTTCTATTGACCGCATTTCTTTGATAGACTGCTTATCTAAGTCCAAATCATACGGAACTGCAATACCTCTGCTTGTTATATGTGTTGTACACAAGCATTCTCCTTCACAGTCCGTGTTCACAAGCACAAGACCTAATTGAATATCACCTGTTTTTTCTGATTTCAAAACAGCGGGAAGATGTACAATGCCGTCACCCGAAGCTGCAATGTCGTCTACACTCTCCGTTCCATAAGTTTCCTTGAAAATGCTGTGCATTGCCTTTAGGAGTTCCTTCGCTTCTGTTTTATCTTCCGTTTTATATGATGCGGCAATCCTTCTAAAATCGGTTCCGCTTTCCTCTATATAGAAATTCAAGTTATTTATATATGCAATGTCTTTACCTATGCTCTTGTATACAGTATTGGTCTTACAATCCTGAGCAGTTGTTCTCATGGCTTTACCGAGCTCATTATAATAATATTCCATCTGCTCATTGCTCATCGACTTATACATATCGTCATCGGAAACAGAAGCAAGAAAGAAGGTTCCGCAAATCGTTAAATGACCTACTATCCGATTAGGCTTATCCCCATTTTCCGTCATAGCCTTATTATAGACTATGACTGTATTTTTGTCCATAAGCTCTGCTGTATATTCGCCTCCAACCAATTTTCCGTATGCCGTATGGCTGTTTTCCAACTGTCCCGGATATGCCGTTTTGTTTGGTTCGCATACAAGTACCCGTATTCTGTCCATTTTACATCTCTCCCATTTGCATTCCCTGTGTCTGCTCGTCATTACCAACAGCATATTTTATCATGTCCCGTACCTCATCAGGCATATCCAATTTATTAACATGAATATCGCCAAAATATGTCGGAGTATACCAATACTTATATGCGCCAAACGAATGAAGCTCGGCTTTGCACTGTTCATCAATATCTTCATCATATGTATCAAAAAAGCCTTTGCTTATCATATGCTGTGTTCCCCAATGCTCGCCGGAGCTTTCCGCATCCACAGTAACAAGACCGATTCGGATATCGCCTGTTTTTTCTGATTGCAAAACAGCGGGCAGATGTATCATGCCCTCGCCTTCGTCCGCAAGGTCGTCCACATGATTTGTTCCGAATGTTTCAACAAAGATGCTGTGCAAATCCTTTAAGAATTCCTTTGCCGCCGTCTTATCAGCCGTTTTGTAAGACTCGGCAATCTGTTTCGCATCTGTTTGACTATGATTCATATGGAAATTGATATTATTTATATACGCAAAGTCTTTGCCTATGCTTTCTCTGCAAAATGTATCCTGAATCTCCATATCCTCGTCTGTTATTTCCTCCGGCTTACCGAGTATCCCGTTATAATACTGTATCTGTTCCGCATCTAATTCTTCATACAGTTCATTATCAGACGCGCCTGCCAGAAAGAAAGTTCCGCAGATTATGAGGTCTCCGACTCTGCGGTTGGGTTTATCTCCTTTTTCCGTCATTGCCTTGTTATATATAACAACCGTGTTTTTATCCGCCCTCTCAACTTTATACTCGCCGCCTGTAATTTTCTGATATGATATTTTATCGTTTTTCAGCTTTCCTGTATATGCATGTTCATTTGGCGGACATACCATTACTCTTATTCTGTCCATCTCACATTCCTCCCATTGTCATTCCTTCATCCGGTTCTGATATTCTCTCGCCATTATTTCCTTCCCCCAATGATTCCTCTGCTGATACTTTCCCCTGTAAATTATTCATTGCAAGGTCATCCATTCTTGAATGAATATATCCTTCCACCTCCGCCTTAGCTTCGGTTACTGTTTTCTCCATCTGTCTATTAAACTGTGAGAATAGAAACGGCATATCGCTTCCCAATACACGCTGCACATGATGAACAGCCGCAAGTATTCTTTCTTTATCAGCCTTTGTAAGACTCCGCTTCTGCGCCAAAATAGACTCTATTTCATTGATGTCATCATCAAATTTCTGTACCACTGTGTTCATATCGGTTGAAAATTCAGTGTCAAACTGCGTCCTTTTATCTTCAAACGGACATTCTTCTATATACTGTCCGTTCAGCCGTCTGAGCGTTACAGGTGTTCCCTCACCCATATTCAGGGATGTTATTGCCTGTGCGAACTGCGCCTGACTCATATCAATCTCAATATACGGCTGAGTATCTACATAATAGTGGTCATTATGCAGACTGCGCCCTATATATGAAGGACTTATCTTCAGCGTGATAATATCGCTGTGCTTTATGGAGCTTCCGTATAACGCCTGTTTTCCGCTGCATTGGCTTCTGCCTATATACAGATTTGCAAAGCTCGGATGCTTCGTATATTCTGCCATACTTTATTCCTCCCCGCTATTTCCTTATTCTTATTGATTTACCGTTGTGTACATATGTACTTGAATTCCTGTTGTGTCTTGCAGATTTGTTTATATATTCTGATTGATGATGCTTGGCTTTCTTCTTTGCATATCCGTAAATTCCGTATTTTTGAATAAACTTTGCGCTCAGAATAACAGCCAGCGATTTATCGTCAATAATCTCGTCCTCCGACAAATCCTCTTCTTTCAAGCCTGTTTCCATTCCTGCAAACAGTTTCGCCGCCTGATAAAGAGTGTAGTTTTCTTCACCTGCACAGTCTTTTATCATGATTGGCATTGAAAAGAGCGGATTTGAAACATAGTTAGTCAATACCGTCCTGAACACAGATTTTGCACTTAAAATATAAATAACGGCGATTTTGCCGTTCTCACGCTTATATGTGTGCTTCAGCCACTTGTTGTACATCTGCCAGAACCGATTCCGATGGTCTTGGGAGATAAAAATAAAACCGTCAAATATCATTGCATTCAACGGTTTTATAATTCTTTTACACAGTTCTCCGTAACCATATTCACGCATAAACTGCTTTAACTGTTCGATATACTGACCTTTGAGCTTTCTTTCCGATTTGCTGTACTGCTTGCCCATTGTACCCTCTTGCATCATACATTCGTATATATATAACTCTGTACCGTTAAAGAACTTATTCGGCATCAGGTATCGCCTGCCTCCCTGTTCCTCGGCAAGTTAGCAGTTTCAGGACTATACGCAAACTGCGTAAGCATTTTATATCCTTTCAAGCTTTCAAGAATAAAGAAATCGAGTATTTCCAACGCTTCCTCAACGGATTCGAGCCGTCCTTCCAGCTCATAAGGATTATCGGATATGTAATTGTTCCACATATCATAATCATCGCAGTCAAAACCGTCATTGCACATAGCATTTCTGACATCCTCAGTAAGCACGGCAAGCTGCTCGGCAATACCGCCTATTACAGCTATGATGTCCGTAATTTCCTCCCTGCCGTCATTTATCATATCGGCAAGCTCAGTATCCTCATCGCTTACTGTAATGTCTATATTCTCCGACATAACACGGAATGAGTGTATGTTTTTCTGTATTTCCTTTAAAATATCAATATTTCTTTTCATCGTCTTTTCTCCTTTACATTTTAATATCCTGTTCCTGACCTGTGTCGTGATTTACCCATTTATCAAAATCCCTGCTTGAGCAATTTCCGGCAAGCATATGCGAAAACTCCGACAGCCTCTGCGGTTCAATATCCGAGCATTCTATCTGCATGCCATATGCGCCCTCATATACTTTTGTAACTCTTGCATTCAGAACATCTGACCACGCATATTTACCTTCCTGCGTTAAAGTATTCTTATTTAACTCTGCAACTGTTGCAAGGTCAATGTCCTCATCGGCATGTACCAGATGCACATCCTTGAATTCAACGCTCTGCATAAGGTCTTTAAGCTTCATTGTTGACAGCGTCTGCTTCAGCGGCACTTTTGTAAATGACATTCCCAAGTATTCTACATCGGGAAGAAATGTCCCGAGTTTATCAGGATGTACCTCTGTTTCGCCGCCTGTTTCTGATACGAAGCTCATGTGCATACCTGATTTTCGGAAGGTATATATGTTACCTCCGCTCTCATATCTGTCGCCGTCCGTATAATAGTTCAAGGCTTCCGCCTGTGTCAGCTTTGATACTTCTTCAATCGTCTTTGCAATCTGACCGTTCTCATCCCTGAAACGCCGTGCATTCCGCAGATGCGGCGGCTGAACATTTTTATCGGCACAGTAGCAATAAAAATCATAATTGCCTTTATCGCCTATCAGCCGAAACGCATATTCATAGTGTTCGGTTTCAACAAATACTCCGCGTGATATTCCCGCTTCTGAGTTCATCACGCAATTTGGATGATTGGAAAACACCTTTTTCATACTGCTGCGGTCTTTGAGTATGCCTTTTCTAAGCTCGTTGATTACGTCATCAATTTCCGTTTTGAAGTTCAGTGTTTTAAGTTCTTCGTGAACATCAAACCATGTTGTATGAAATTCCTCGCCGCTTGAAGCAAAGTCGCCTCTTAAATATCCGATTATGCCTACGGTTTCCTCCGGATTATCGTTGTGGAAAAAACTCTTTATATTTGAGTAATAATAGTTAACCTTATACATTCGTTCCGTTCACCTCCGCCATACGCTTGTAAAAAGCGTCATTTTGCAGTTTAGAGTATGAAAGGTCTACCATCATCTGCAAGAGAGCCTGTGCGCGGTTTTTAAGCGTCATATGGTCGCCTTTGTATGAAGTGGACGCATCCTTTATCATATCGCCGTACTCAATCAGTGAAATGCCGTTTTCTGCTTTCAATTTTTCTAAATCTTCAACACTGAGCAGTTTTATTCTTTTGCAAATATTGTCCGCTGTTTCTTTGACATCCGCTATCGGGCAGTCAACCTCCGCTACACAGACAATATACTGTGCCTCGTATCCGATTTTTTTACATATTCCTAAGCCTTTCTCGCTTAACATAAATTCTTAACCTCCCGTATTTTTTTATTTCAATAAAAAAAGCGATACACTCTGTTACTGAATGTACCACCTACATGTTCATTACAGGTTCGCCAAATAACGGCTCGCCCGACTGTTCAATTTTTCCTTCTTCCAATAACTCGTTTAATCTTTTCTGTCCGTACTGTGCCGGAGAAATATCAAGGCTTCTCCCTGCCGCGCCGTAGGACGGAAGTCCGTTTTCATTCTTATATTCCTTCTGGGACGGTACTCTGCCGTTTTTGATAATAAAATCATCTATGGCTTTCATAACGTCATCCCTTTCCCAGCTCTTTGCCGGAGCATCCTCCGTCTGTTTAACCTCTGCTTCCTGCTTCTGCCGTTGTTTCTGTTCCAAATCAGTTTTTATGAGGCTGCTGATATACTGCTGCTTGCTCATTTTTTCGCCCTTGACGTATTCGTCAAGCTCATCAAACAGCGAGCTGTCAATCTGTACTGCCAAAACTCTTGTGTCCTTTAACATATTTATTCTCCCTTCATATTTACATTCCACTCATTGACATTGTATCTTCGTGGTCATTCTTTTTGAAAATAGTATCAAGCGTCACATCGCCGTCCGTGCATACGCACCCTCCTGACTCCAAGAACTTAGCTTTGTAATCTTCTGCAATTTGTCTTCCGAATTCCTCGAACAGAAAGAAATTTTCTAACTCTACGCTTAATTCATAATCATCATTGTCTTTAATCCATTTCTTCGCCAAATCCTCAAAATCATCTACTCCGTGCATATATGTGAAATTGTCAAGATGTTTTGAAAGCGTTATTATTGATTCAATATCAGAAACTTCAGCGTATTCCACAACTGCTGACAGTTGTGTCAAATATTCTTCTCTGCCAAATTTTTGGTTGATAGCCTTTGCTAATTCATTGAGCTTATATACTCCTTCTTTAGATAAAATATTATCAAATCTGTTCTGCCACATGTCATTCTTAGTATTAAATGCTGCACATTCCGCTGTACATTCTTCAATCGAATTTGCACCCATACGCTTTATCAGCCTATCAATAGCATATTGACTCTCAGGCAGAGAAATATATCCTTTTTTATCTTTATAGTCCAGCCTTACAGCAAGGAGATTATTCTTTATATCATCTCCCGGCAATGTTATTCGGTCATATCCTATTGTATATGGTACATCTTCATTTATAAAAAGCAAACCATATGAAGTCATAAGTCCGGAATTTGAATCCATTAACTTTTTCCCTATCATATCAAAATCTGTTTCAAGTATTTCTTTCTTTGTTGCGTTTGGATGTATGGTTGTATAATATGTTTTTCCGATTTTCTCAAAACTACTCATATCTTGAATGAGTGTATATTGTTTCATATTAAAGGTTTTATTGATAAGTACAGACATATCTTGAATATCAAATTCTTTTATAACAGCAAGGAACTTCTGCCGCTCTTTTTCCTCAAAGCTATTTAGCCTGTGCATCAAGCTATTCAATTCTTCAATATCTACGACATTGTCTTTTAAAAAAGATAATTCATCACATCCCGAAATATCAGAAATATATAGTTTTGTATCTGTCATATCTACCACACCAAGCTTTAACAGATTTGCATCAAAATAGTCGTTATCACACGGAAATTTCATATTGATGCTATTTTCACCATATTTGACTTTAGCTTCTATCATTTTCTCACCTCTCTCTACATAGACATTTCATATTCTTGTTCTCGTTCTGTTTTTAAAATTTGCTCAAAATTATCAACAGCCTCTGGAATTTTACGACACAGATTTTCAAGCATTGTCTTATGTTCATCGCTTAACTCATAGCCTCCTTCAAGTGTATCGCAGACACAACGGTATATTTCCACATATTCTTCGTTGGAAAACAATTTGTATTCGTTAATCAACCCTGACCTTGTTGCAAAATTTTCTTTTGCTCTCGCATAATTATTTCCATAATAATTTCCTTCACCCACCCCATTGTCATTCTGCCGCCATGTTACAAATTCAAAACTCCCGCTGCTTAATTCTCTGCCTGCCAATACAATATTATCATACTGCGCCAACAGCTTATATGGCTGCGGTAAATCTGGTACTTTTAAGTCTGGTGCTTTTTTCATTGCTTTGTCATATTCTCTGACAAGAGCCGTTACAGAATTTAAGCAATTTCTAACCTCATAATAATGCTCATTGCCATTCCCGTTATTATACCATTCTGCATAGCCGCCTTTATCAACAAAAAACTCTTTTGTATCTGCGATATACACTTCCATGATATCTTCTGTCCTTTTATACCAGACATCCTCAAATCGTGGCATATGGCTTTGAATTTCCTTGAATAATTGATCTTTATTCATCTTATATCTCCTTCATTTTAT